>JAEURH010000051.1 GCA_016789365.1 Anaerolineales bacterium | reverse complement strand
TGTAAAAGTAGGTGTAAATGTGGAAGTTGGCGTGTTTGAAACCGTAACAGTTGGAGTAAAAGTTTTAGATGGTGTGATTGTAAAAGTAGGTGTAAATGTGGAAGTTGGCGTGTTTGAAGCCGTAACAGTTGGAGTAAAAGTTTTAGATGGTGTGACAGTAAAAGTCGAAGTGAAAGTCGCAGGCGGCGTGCTTGAAGACGTAGCAGTTGGTGTAAAAGTTTTGGATGGAGTTACAGTAAAGGTAGAAGTAAAAGTTCGCGAAGGCGTAGCCGTAGCAGTTGGTGTATTCGATGGAGTTAATGTTGGTGTGAATGTAGAAGTTGGTGTTCTGGATGGTGTAATCGTTGGAGTAAATGTCTTAGAGGGTGTAACTGTAAATGTAGATGTGAATGTAGCAGTTGGTGTGTTAGAAGGCGTAATCGTAAATGTAGGTGTGAAAGTAGCAGTGGGTGTACTTGAAGGAGTAATGGTCGAAGTTGGGGTTAAGGAAGCGGTCGGGGTAAACGTCACAACTGCACACAGCGGAGCAGAATCGCTTAATCCAGCAGGGTTACTGGTTCTCACATATTCATCATATAACTTAACATACTTAACATCTGGAATTTGTTTAAGCGAAGCACTCAACGGCTCAAAAAGGCTATATGAATTTCCAAGCGTAGAACAATTGCCAGCAAGGTAAACAGATAAAACACCGTCTGCTGAAAGTTGATATTGTTTATAGCCCGTGAATCCACTCCACACTGCTTGAATGCCACGATTTTGTTCCTGTGCGGTGGGTCCGCGGAAATATTCTTCGAGGATAGAGTCAATTACATTTTTATTGGATGGAACTTCGCGCCTCACACCGACCTCGGAAGGGGGTGCTGAACGATTGAGTTGGTCAAAGCTTGAGAAATAAATCGTCAGTGAAATACTTACTTGAGTTGGAGTCGGAGTCTTTGAAGGTGTAACTGTAAATGTTGGTGTGAAAGTTGCAGTTGGCGTGTTGGAAGGTGTAATTGTAGGTGTAAAAGTTTTTGAAGGAGTAGCAGTAAATGTAGGCGTGAACGTAGCGCTCGGTGTTTGTGAAGGCGTAATTGTCGGTGTTGATGTTTTAGACGGCGTAACAGTAAAGGTAAGTGTTAATGTTGGAAGCGGCGTGTTGGAAGGTGTTTGAGTGGGTGTAAAAGTTTTAGATGGCGTAATCGTAAATGTTGGAGTGAATGTTGAAGTCGGTGTATTAGAAGGTGTAATCGTTGGTGTAAATGTTTTAGATGACGTTGCTGTAAATGTAGGCGTGAAGGTAGAAGTAGCAGTATTGGATGGCGTAATCGTTGGGGTAAAAGTTTTAGATGGTGTAACGGTAAATGTAGAGGTGAACGTAGCAGTTGGCGTATTCGATGGCGTTTGAGTCGGTGTAAATGTTTTGGATGGTGTAATCGTAAATGTTGGCGTGAAAGTAGGTGTGGATGTGTTTGAAGGCGTAATTGTAGGTGTGAAGGTAGTAGTTGGGGTATTGGAAGGCGTAATTGTCGGCGTGAAAGTTTTTGAAGGGGTGACAGTAAAAGTCGGTGTAGATGTAGCAGTTGGCGTGTTCGATGGTGTTTGAGTGGACGTAAATGTTTTCGATGGCGTAATGGTAAATGTAAGTGTGAATGTAGCAGTTGGCGTTTGTGATGGTGTAAATGTAGGTGTAGCCGTAGATGTTGATGAAGGTGTAATTGTAGAAGTTGGTGTGAAAGTTTTAGAAGGCGTTACTGTAAACGTAGATGTAAATGTGGCAGTAGGCGTGTTTGAAGAAGTGACTGTCGGCGTAAATGTTTTAGATGGAGTCACTGTAAATGTAAGCGTTAATGTTGGAAGCGGCGTATTCGATGGCGTAATCGTTGGGGTAAAAGTTTTAGATGGTGTAACCGTAAATGTAGGTGTGAAAGTTGCAGTTGCTGTATTAGAAGGCGTAATCGTTGGTGTAAAAGTTTTAGATGGCGTAACTGTAAACGTAGGTGTGAAAGTTGCAGTTGGTGTATTCGATGGCGTAAAAGTCAACGATGGAGTTTGAGACGGTGTAATGGTAAATGTAGGCGTGGATGTAGAAGTCGGCGTATTGGACGATGTTGGCGAAGGCGTAAAGGTAAATGTTGGCGTATTTGAAGGTGTGACTGTAAAGGTAGAGGTTGACGTGAATGTCGGTGTGCTAGTTGGTGTACGCGTGAAGGTAGAAGTTAAAGAAGCGGTTGGGGTAAACGTCACAACTGCACACAGCGGAGCAGAATCGGTTAATCCAGCGGGGCTGCTTGTCCGCAAATATTCATCATACAGTTTTACATACTGCACTTGTGGAACTTGTTTCAACGAAGCGCTTAAAGCGGGCAACAGGCTATAAGAATTTCCAAGCGTTTCACATCTGCCAGATAAATAAATTGAAAGAACGCCTTGCTCAGAAAGTTCATATTGTTTGTAACCGGTGAAGCCGTTCCATACTGCACGCAGACCACGATTTTGTTCCTGTGCGGTGGGTCCGCGGAAATATTCTTCGAGGATAGAGTCAATCACATTTTTGTTGGATGGAACTTCGCGCCTCACGCCGACTTCAGCAGGGAAGCCTTGCGAGTTGATTTGGTCAAAGTTTGAGAAGAAAACCGTAATCGGAATTAAGGCGGGTGTGGGTGTAAATGTTTTAGATGGCGTTACTGTAAATGTAGGTGTGAATGTAGCAGTTGGCGTGTTAGAAGGTGTGACCGTTGGTGTAAAAGTCTTAGAAGGAGTTGAAGTAAAAGTTGGCGTGAATGTTTGTGTTGATGTAGGTGAAGGCGTGATGGTAAACGTCGACGTGTGAGAAGGTGTCACTGTGAAAGTTGCAGTAAATGTTGCAGTTGGCGTGGGCGATGGGGTGAGGGTGAATGTCGGTGTGAAAGTTGCCGTAGCAGTAGGCGTAAACGTTTGCGTTGAAGTTGGTGATGGCGTAATGGTTGATGTTGGCGTGAATGAAGGCGTAACAGTAAATGTAGAAGTAAAAGTTCGCGAAGGCGTAGCCGTAGCAGTTGGCGTGTTTGAAGGCGTGACTGTAAATGTCGAAGTAAAGGTTTGCGAAGGCGTAGCCGTAGCAGTTGGCGTATTCGATGCGGTGGCGGTTGGTGTAAAAGTTTTAGATGGCGTAACTGTAAACGTAGAGGTGAAAGTCGCAGTTGGTGTATTCGAAGGCGTAATAGATGGTGTGAGCGTATAAGTAGATGTGTTTGATGGCGTAATCGTTGGCGTAAACGTTTGCGAAGGTGTGAGGGTGAAAGTTGGTGTGTTTGATGGTGTATTCGTTGGCGTAAACGTTTGTGAAGGAGTGGCAGTAGCGGTTGAAGTATTTGAAGGAGTAATTGTAGGCGTAAATGTTTGTGAAGGTGTAATGGTAAAAGTTGGGGTAAATGTTTGCGAAGGCGTGGCAGTAGCAGTTGAAGTGCTAGATGGCGTAATGGTAGGCGTGAACGTTTGTGAAGGCGTTACTGTAAATGTAAGCGTTAATGTCGGAAGCGCTGTATTCGATGGCGTAATGGTTGGTGTAAAAGTTTGCGATGGTGTTGAAGTAAATGTCGGTGTGTTAGATGGCGTAGATGTAAATGTTGATGTGCGAGATGGCGTACTTGTGAAAGTAGGAGTGGGTGAAGGTGTAATCGTAAATGTTGAAGTTTTTGAAGGCGTTAAAGTTATCGTTGAAGTTTTAGACGGCGTGAAAGTAAATGAAGGTGTAAACGTTTTTTGTAATGTGCGCGTGGGCGTAGCAGTGACGAATGTGGCTGTGTTCGTTGGTGTTCTGGATGGCGTATTGCTAGCAGTAGATGTAAATGTAGGTGAAGCGGTAGGTGTAGGAATCAAACATAATGGAATCGAATCAACATTGCCATCTGGGTTTTGGGTTCTGCCAAATTCATCGTAAATTTTTATAAACTTAACATTTTCAAATTGGCGCAGGGTCTGATTCAATGAATCAGATAAGTTATAGCCTGTTGGTAACGTCTCACAATAACCAATAAGATAGAGGCGCAAAATTCCATCAGATGAAAGTTCGTAGCGTTTGTATCCAACAAATCCATTCCATGTCGCTTCCAATCCTCGACTTTGTTCTTGGGCGGTAGGACCTGTAAAGTAGATATCCAGTGCGGCTTTAATGGGGTCTGATGAAAGTGCCTCACGCTTCACAGGCTGACTAAATGGCTGTTGATTGTTTTCAACATTATTTTTGTTTGTGAAGTAAACGTCAATGACAATGGTGATAGGTGTTGCAGTTGGCTCAGGTGTTGTTGAAAGTTGTTCAGGAGCAAGGCTTGCAAATGTCAATGGTGTGGCGGTTTCAATTACTGGTATTGGTGTATTCGTTTTTATTTCAATACTTGGGATAATTGTAGGCGTAGCCAGTGGCGTTTGTGGTGCTGAAGTGCGGACGTTGTTAAATGCAAAAGTTAATGCCACCCCTGATGCTAACAGACTGAACACACTCACGAAAAATGATGTCAGCGACCTTGTGCGATACCCCCTGCGAATTTGGTAGTTGACTAACGAACGCTCTTTTTGTAGTGAAATAATACCAGCGCGAAAAGACAAAATTGAAATTAAAAGTAAAAGCCCAAACGCGATGAAAAGAAACGTGGTCAACATTGTGAATGATTAATATATAAACTTAATACCCGCGTGTATTAAGATAGTTTTGTATTACCTTAAGGGTTTCGCGCTATGGTGGATTATACCGTGTGAGAGGTGCGAAATGTGAAATTTACTGCTTGTCTGAAACTTCTACCCATGCCAGTGCAGACTCGATTTTTGTAAACACTCTAAAATTTGCTCCACGATTAACAGCCACATTTTCAGTTATTTCTCTAAATACTTCTTCCCGAACAACTGCCGCGGCTTGAATATCTTTTGCCCAATGTTTTGAAATTTCCAGACCTATATGATAACGGTCAATAATGCTTGGGTCACCATCCACACTTCTTGCATCTACTAAGACTGTAGTTAATTGCTCCTTTTTGCTATAGTCTATAATTTTATGAATAGACTCGATAAAAAATTTAAGAGAATATATTCCGCTTAACTCAGCAAGTAGATACTTTCCTTTATTCGTAAAAGTGAGCATATTGTGTCTGCAATGATTTAATCTTCTTCAATCCATTCTCTAGCTTTTTCTATATCGTGAGTAACCATAGAAGGCAAACCGCGATTCACTGCAACCGTTTCAGCAAAGCGATTTGAGTCAACTTTTTTATAAACAATGGCAATTTTTTTCATCCCCTTAAAAATTCTCACGCCAGCAATGCCTACCTGAAAACGCCCGATAATAGAAGGCTCGCCAGTCATGTTGGATACATCCGCTAATAATTTTTTGATATTCTCTTTTTTACAAATATCTGCAATTTCTTTCATCAAGGTAATGATAGAGTCCACATCATTTGTGCCATCGTAATACACATACACATAATTATTGCGGACTTCTATCGTTTTCATCGGTATCGCTTAACTCTTCAACCGCTCCGCCACAATTTCCGCCACATCTTTAACTTGGATTCCAGTTCCATCAGAATTTGAAGCACTGGTCATCATCGCCATACAAAATGGACAACCCACAGCAACCGTATCAGCCCCAGTAGATTTTGCTTCAGCAAATCTGGTTTCATTGACTCGGCTTGTGCCTTGCTCTTCTTCTTTCCAAGCTTGAGCTCCACCTGCGCCACAACAAAATGACTTGGCTGAATTGCGTGGCATTTCAACAAAATCTACACCAGCCGATTTCAAATCATCACGCGGAGCATCTGTAATTTTGTTATGTCTGCCTAAATAGCATGGGTCATGGAAAGTAACTTTCATATTGTCACCTTCTAAATTCATAGAAATTTTCCCTGCTCCGACTAATTCATTAATTAATTGGGTATGATGAATGACAGTATAGTTTCCACCAAAAGCCTGATATTCATTTTTAATCGTATGTAAACAATGCGGGCAAGTCGTCACAATTCTCTTCGGCGCAACTTCATTTAAGATTTCAACATTTTGTGTTGCCAAACCAAAGAAAATATCTTCACGTCCAGCGCGTCTTGCAGAATCACCTGTGCAGGATTCATTTTTTCCAAGCACAGCATAATTGACTCCTGCGGTATTCAAAATTTTTGCAAAAGCCTGAGCAGTTTTTTGTGCGCGTGAATCTGTTGCAGGTGCGCAACCAACCCACCATAAAATTTCTGGCTCTGCATTTTGTTCAATCGTTGGCACATTCAAACCTTCTGCCCATTTCATTCTATCGCCTTGTGAAACATTCCACGGGTTTTGATTTCTTTCCATGCCTTTGAAAGCATTTTCCAATTGTTTTGGAAAACTACTTTCCATCATCGAAAGATTTCTGCGAATATCTAAAATGTCACGCATCGGCTCATTGCCAACAGGGCAAATATCTACACAGGCACCACAACTTGTACAAGCCCAAACCGCTTCTTCCGAAATTAAATTTGTCATTGGTAAATCAATTGCACCACCATAATTCAAGTGATAGCGTTTGTTAATTTCCAAAGCCGCAGGCGATAAAATTTTTCCAGTATTGTAAGCGGGGCAAACTTCTTGACAACGAAAACATTGGATGCACGCATAACTATCCATAATTTGTTCCCAGCCCAAATCTTTCATCGTCGCCGCACCAAATTGTTCAATCGAAGTGTCATCTAAATTTATATAATTCAATTGCCCAATAGATTTTCTTTCAGGCTTTAATCCAAAATTCAACGGAGCCATAAACAAGTGAATATGTTTTGAATATGGGAAGTATGGAAGAAACGCCACAACTGCTCCAAGCGATATCCACCATGTGACATGCTCTAGCGTGATTAACTGATTCGCTTCAACGCCTGACCACAAGCCTGATACTGCTGAGATAACTGGTTGCCACCCGTCAACTTGATTGTGCTTTGCTAAGTACAAAGACTCTTCTAACATGCGCATAAAATTATGTGTAAAAAATGTAGCAGTGACAATTGCTGAATCTCGCAAGATACCAGTGCGTGCTTTTGGATTCAATAAAGTTGTATCTCGTGTTGTTAATGTGGCGGGTTTCAAAACATAACGCCTGAATGCGAGTGAAAGCATACCAACCATAATGCCAACGCCAGTGATGTCTGCTAATAATCTGTAAACATCACCAAATAAACCTGTGTTGTAGAAAAGTTTCCAGCCTGTGAAGCCATAAATTAAATCTGATAAGTTGACCAACAAAAAGGAGAAAAACCCCCAGCCGATTAATCCATGCAAAATGCTCACGCCGAGGCGGAATCGGAATACGGGTTTGAACAAGCCGATTTTGAGAATCAAATCTCCCAGTCTAGACCAAAGAAGCGACCAATCAACTTTTCCTTGCCCACTAGAGATGTGAGTCACAATTTTCATCACACCGCGATATGTCAAATATAAAGATACGATTGTAAAAAGTATAAAGATAATTTTTTCTACAAGAGTGAGCATGAATTCTCCTAAGAACGTCCCGCAGGTTTTATGGATTGATTTTGTTTTTAATCCGAACCTGCGGGACGGTTTTATTTATCAGACGTTATCGTTCTAGAAATATCATTGACGTAATCCACTGCACCAGAACATGCACCCATCAGATTTGGTGAAACGCTTTCCCAAGTGAGTGGCAAACCTGTTGTGCCTTGTGCGAGTGATATAGCTTCTGCCAAACATCCGCCACCAGCATTGTAATTGACTAATGTGAACTTCCACAAATCTTCATAAGAAGCCACATCGCCAGGTGTTGAGCCTGTGTAATTTTTGATTACTTGACCTGCTTGCTCGCAATTGGCGGTTAACGTGTGAGCAAATACACCAACAGAAAAATCCGCTTGCGTTAAGTCAAACCCTAATGGGCATTCTTCACAAGTGAGATTGACACTGCCAACCAATGCACGCCGTAATTCAATTTTTAATTCTTCATCTAAATTTGTGTAACCGATTCCGCATGTTTCAGAATCCATTACCAATGGACAAAATTGATTGAAGAAAGAACGATTCCAAAACAATGTTGTATCGGCACCATTTTCAGTGAGTTGGCCTAAACCGACATCATTGCTGGCGTAAAAAATGCCAGGCCAGAATTGGCTTTCGCGTGCGAAAAGATTTTTTAATAAAAATGCTGGCACGCTGGTTTGTTTCGCAGTCGTCAAAATTAATTCATCAAATTGATTTTGCCATTCGGTCACGGCATCGCGTGCTTTTTCCATGCCGCATTGATTAACGACATTGCCCGGTGCCAAGCCGCCATCAGGGCATGAGCCTGCTTCTACCACGCCTTGCAAAATTAAATTTGCGGCGAGATATGTATAAGGAATATCACTACTTAAATCTTGGCTTTGCGTTGGGGTACTAATCCATTCTGGCGCGCCGCCCACTGGCGGAAAAACTCCCCACGCCTCTGAACACGTTGCAGATTGCCCTTGAAACTGAGAAGATAAAACATCTACATAATAATAAAGTTGGTCGGGGTCGCCTTCATCTACAAGTTGTGCGCGTACTTGCGCCGTGAAAATTTTACTGCTATCTCCATAACTGGAATATACCCAAAACTCAACAGTCACGCCGCCTTCTTCTGTTTCGGGAATGCGGAATTTGCAAATATCAGCATCATCACATGCAAAATTTTCGCCGTTGTATGTGCCTTCGACTTTGATAATCGATTCATTCGGCAAAGGTTCTTGACCTGTAAATACCAATGTCGGTTTTGTTTCACAAATATTTGTCGATGTGCTGAATACGGGTTCGCAATCTTCTAAAGAAATCCACACGCTGGGGGCGGGCAACTCTAAGCCAATTTCTTTTTCTTTTTTCTTGCTATCCACTAACAAAGCGTAATAGCCTTTGCATTCATTAACTTTATTGAGGTTGCAGATGGGTTGTGTTATCCATGTGTTATAAATTTTTTCTCCGCAGTCACGATAAATTTCCCCAGGCAATGGTGTTTGATTATGCTCCGAATATACTTTGCAAACCAATTTTTTATCTTTCCAATTTTTGAGATGCCATTCATATTGAGTGTATTCAACGGCGATGATAGAAAAACGGTCGGGACCAGGTGGCGGATTGGATTCAGAAACAGGTTGCAGGTCAAATGAAGAAGCGGACGAACTTCCAGATGTGAATGCCAAGTTGACGATGGCAATCAAAATCAGGAGCAGATAGTTCTTCCAAATCCGATTTTTCATGAGAATTAAAAAGAGTCCGCTTATTATAACGGACTCTTAATTCTCGCGCTTCAAGCCTGACTTATTGCTGGTCGTCGGATTCTAGAAGTTCTAACTCGGCTTGTAGGTTTTTTTTACGAATGTATAAACTGAAAATATATATGCCCATGACGAGAAAAGCAACAATATAACCTGCAATCATGTAAGCGGATGTATCGGGTGTGGGTTCCATTTTATTCTCCGAGAGTTTTGAGTTTGAGTTGTTCTACTTTTTCTTGCAAACCGCCGAGGCGAACACGATGCCAAATAAAATCAACAAACAAAATAGTGAAAGCGATTAATGCAATGAATAAAGTGTTTCGCATGTCAACGGTCATGTCGAAGCCGCCTTGTGCTTCTGCACTCGGGTTGCCAACGACGACGGGATGAATACTGCGAAACAAACGAATGACCATAAACGTAATCGGCGCGGATAAACCGCCGAGAATTGTATAAATTGCACCAAAGCGCGCGCGTTTTTCTGGGTCTTCAATGCCTGCGCGAAGCATGAAATAGGCAATGAAAATTAATTCAGTGATGGCGGCTGTGGTTAAACGCACATCCCAAGTCCACCATGTGTTCCATGCTGGGCGTGCCCAAATGGAGCCGAGAACAATAGTGATTAAGAAAAACATGGCGCTCACTTCCACTGCGGCGAGACCGAATCTATCCCACGTCATGTTTTTGGTAATGAGATAGAGTATGCCTGCAATAGATGCAATAATGAAGCCGAGTAATGCTACCCAACCTGTGCCGACGTGAAAATAAAATACACGTTGCACTTCACCCATCACCAATTCGGTGGGGGCGAGGAAGAGCGCGAAATAAGTAGCGATGCCAATGGCGATGATGGAGAGAATATCTAAGATGGTAAGTAAGATTGGTTTTTGTTGCATGGAAGTTCCTTTGGAAGTAATCGGTGTTCAGTATTCAGTATTCAGTAATTAATAATTTATCTTAGTTGGTATAGAGTTGGGTGAGAATTGGTTGATAGGGTTTTTAGAATTTGTAGATTTTGAAAATTTGACCGCCGACCA
The DNA here is from genome assembly GCA_016789365.1 of Anaerolineales bacterium. Classification (GTDB taxonomy): domain Bacteria; phylum Chloroflexota; class Anaerolineae; order Anaerolineales; family Villigracilaceae; genus Villigracilis. The sequence continues at coordinate 14,574 of JAEURH010000051.1, read as the reverse complement.
CAGACCGCGGTCAGTCGTCTGCGGTCAAAAGGAATTATTCTTCCACAATAAAGTCAAAGAACATGAAAGAAACAGCGATGAAAATTATGTCATAAACAATCAATAAATTTAGTGGTGTCATAATTTGTGGTAGAGACATGTCATTGATAATCGCTCCACTGGCGAGCACGGATGCAATTAAAACTGGCACAACAATTGGAAACAATAAAATTGGAAGCAAAAGTTCGCGTGTGCGGGTTTGGACTGACATGGCTGAAAGTATTGTGCCGACAGAAATATATCCGATAGAACCGAGTAAAAGCACAGCAATAAATTCTAGTTTGAAGATGCGCGTTTCATTATAGAAGAAAGCATACAATGGAAGCACAATTGCTTCGACAATTAACATAAACGCTAAATTGCTAATGGCTTTGCCAAAAAAAATCGCTGACCTATCCACTGGTGCAAGTAAGAGACCATCCATACAGCCTCTGTCTTTTTCCACAGCCATTGAGCGATTTAATCCGAGTGTGCCTGCAAATGCAAACGTTGTCCACAACACGCCAGCAGTTACTTTTTGACGAACATCAATGTTTAGGTCTAGGGCGAAGTTGAAAATCAAAATCACCAAGACTGAAAAAGTTAACATAGCCGTCAACAATTCACGCGAGCGAAATTCAGCGGCGAGGTCTTTGTGAATGATGGCGAGGGTGGCTTTGATAAAAGAGGGCTGACCGACGACGGCTGACGGCGGTCGGTGGTCTGCGGTCACTGTGTTAATTGTTTTTTTATTCGCCATATTAATTTGCTAAAGCCTGTTTATAAAAGTCCATCAAATTATTTTTCAAATCATTTTTATTTATGGAAGCAGTAATCACGCCACGCGATAATACGTCAAAGCGGGTGGCTAATGCTTCAGCGCGGATAAGGTCGTGGGATGTCATCACAACTGTCCGCCCGTGTGAGGCGATTTCTTTCAATACTTCATCTAACATTTCAGAGGCATCTTGGTCTAAGCCTGTGTAGGGTTCATCAAACAAAATGACTTGTGGCTGATGCAGAATCGCGCGACCAATTGCCAAGCGTTGACTCATGCCGCGTGAAAATGTGCGCACCAAATCTTTGCGGCGATTTTCTAAACCGATGAGTTGAAGAACCTCGGTAATGCGTGATTGGTAATTAGTAATGCCATACATGCGGGCGTAGAATTGTAAATTTTCTTCCGCAGTTAATTCGGGATATAGCAATGGCAAATGCGAAACCACGCCAAGTTTTGCACGCACTTGTGATGATTCATTTGGAAGCGCATGACCTGCAACTATCACCTTACCCAAAGTTGGGCGAGATAACGAAGATAATATTCTTAAGAAAGTTGTTTTGCCCGCACCGTTGGGACCCAGCAATGCCACAAATTCTCCGGGCTGAACTTGAAAATCCAAGCCGCGTAGAATTGTTTTTAATCCAAAACGTTTGGTGAGTTTGGTGACTTGAATCATGGTAATTGGTAAATCGTAATGCGTGATGCGTAATTCGTAAATTGCTTTTACGTTTCACGCATTATGCATCATGCTTCAACTTACTCTTCAACTCATTTCTTCTCTTCTGATACGCCTCATCAGAAATTTTGCCGTCTTTGTGTAAATCATCTAAAGCAATAATCGCATCTAAAACAGATTCGGAATCATCATCTTCATCTTCAAGAGCAACTTTGTTTTTATCTTTCAAAAACATCCACACGCCTGCAAAAATCAAAGCGGCACCTAAGGCACCAATACCAAGAATTACATTTTGATTTTCAAACAAGTTTGCATTGGCAGTTGTGCCTTTTGGTCTGCCAGAAATTGTAAATTCGAGATTGCTTCCTTTGGTAATTTTGCTGGCAGTATAAACATGGAAGTTTGTTGTTTGAATCGGTTGAACGCCTTTATCGGCTAACGCCATGCCTTCGGCAGAAACACCTTCTGGTAATAATAAAGTGACTTCATTAATATCTAAAATTGCAGGCAATGAAAACTCAAGATTGCGGGCTTGCGGAATAGATGCAAATGCAATCAAGCCATACGGTTTTTCATTGGGTGGAATTGCAAAGCCATTTTCTGTTGGAACAAAAATCGCGCTATCTTGTGTGGCTTCATAACCTAGTTTGCTTGAACCGTTTGGCGAGGCAATAAATGGCACAGTTTCATTATCTAAATTAATCACAACCGTTTTATCACTGCGATTGCTAAAGGTGTAAACAGAAAAAATTTGCACGGTCTCTTCACTTGCCATGTCTAAGAAAATATCAAGTGAGTCAATTTGCAACGCGCTGAAATCATCAGTCGTTTCGTACACGATTAAAGTTGGAATGGTCAATTCGGTTGTATCAGCAGGTACGACTGCAATTTGTGTTTGATAATTCAAGCCGCCTAATGAAAATTGCAATAAATAAATTTGACCTTCTGCTAATTCACTTTCAAACCCATAACTGCCATCTTCATTTAACAAAACGCTTTCATTGAAAAACTCAACCGTGCCTGCATTTGGGTCAGCGCCATGTTGAAAGCCACGCAACGTCACTTGTAAATCGGCAGGTAGATTTTGTTCACTGCGATTTTCGATTTGACCTGTGATATTTGCATTGCTGATTTCTTCACCCGCTTCTTCTGTGACTTCGACTTGGTCAGTCACCTCAGGCGTAGACTCGGCTGACGGCGCAGAATCAACTATCAGCGCGGATTCTGAAGCGAATGTCAATGTGCGTATATATTTCGCAATGGCAAAGGCTTCGTCATCTGAAAAATTATTTCCAAACGAATCTTTGATTTGTTTCACTAAATCTGCATCCGAAAGCGCAGACATACTTTCTAAATCTGTAAATTGATTTTCACAATTCACACAATTGCTTTCAAAAAGATTTTTTCCAAGTTCAAGTTGTGATTCGTTGGTGTGAAGAGTAAACGCATACGTGACGACATCCCAACGTTCTTGGTCTGTCAGGCTGAGAAACGGCGGCATAAATCTTTCTATGTTGCCTTGTGTAACAGTGCGATACCATTTTGCAGGCGAGGCTTGATTTGCAATTTCAGGCAAACCAATTGGAATGACCGAAACAGGAAGTTGCTTGCCTTGTTCGCCATCGCCCAAACCAGAATCACCATGACACGGCGCACATTTTTCTTGATAAATAATTTTTCCATTTTCAACATTTGGATTATTAACTGGATACAAAGCCCCAAGCGTTGGCACTGGTGTTGGTTGAATTAAATTCGGCGGGGGAGTGACATCTCTGGCAAGTGTGGTTGTGCAAGCAGAAATTGCCAACGTAATTATTGATAAAAATATTGTATGACTTAATTTCATTAAATTCCTCTGTTGGTGAAACGTAATGCGTAATGCGTGATTCGTAAAAGTACTTTACGCATTACGCATTATGAAAGTGCCTTTCCACAAGACGGACAAAAATGGTCTGTGGCTAAAACAGGTTTGCCACATTGTGGACAAAAGCCAGCAGATTTGCTTTGTTTTTGTTTGCGGCGTTCTGCCAGCATGGCTTCAAGCTCATCTTCTTTGATGAATGATGATTCCCCTCTCTCTTTGGGAGAGGGGCTAGGGGTGAGGGCTTCTATTTCATCTAATTGACGCAAAACATCCGCGCCCTTTTGCAATAAATTTTGACGTTGTTCGGGATAATCTTCGGCAGGAATTTTGCCGAGTTTGAAATCAAAATCTAATTCTTGTAAAGATGTGAGAACACGCTCGCGTTCCGCTTTTAATGCAGAAATTTCGTGTGTGTCGTCAATATTGATATTTTGTGCGCGTTCTGTAAACGGTGCATATAAATACATGCCAACAATCACTAACACAGCCAAAACGAGAAAGACAGACCCTAGTTCCATTCAATACCCTTTGCAATTCCCTCATCCCCAACCCTTCTCCCAGAGGGAGAAGGGAGTCAGATTCCCTCTCCAACGGGAGAGGGTTAGGATGAGGGTTTTAATTTTATTGTAACTTCTGTTCGATGATAGATTTTATTTCATCCAACGAAAGAAACGGACCAACCTTTACATAATACAACACACCTTGTTGGTCAATGAAATATGTTTCAGGCACGCCTGTAATGCGAAACATTTGTGAAAGTTGAGTTCGCAAATCAGGACCATTCGGATACGTGATTTGAAATTTTTTCAAATACGTTCTTGCTTCGGGTTCAGTATCCACATAATCCGCGCCGAGAAACATCACATCGCCGTTATAAAATCTCCATGCTTCTTCTAACTCAGCGGCTTCTTGCTCACATGGTTTACACCACGATGCCCAAAAATTTAACACCACAATCTTTCCAACAAAATCCGAAAGGTGCACTTCGCTTTTGCCTTCAAATTCATAACCACTAAATAATGTTAATGAAAAATCTGGAAGTTTATCGCCTGGTCTAATTGAACCTTGTTGTCGTTTACTTAATGTGCTTCCAACTAAAACCAATAAACCCGCTAACAAAACCCAAACGATAATTTGAATCCACAATGGCACGCTTTTTCTTTCAACAATTTCTGACATTAAACTTTATTTCCTCTTTTTCAATTCTTCTTCGATTTGTAAAATATATTTATCAGATGATGAACCATCGCTTCGTTCCTGACTTGAAACTGATTCTGTTTCCTTCGGCTTTGTCCATGCTTGAAAATTTTTGAAGAGCAAAACGGCTCCCAACAAAATCACAGCAGGCGGAAGTATATATACTAACCAATTCAATCCCGTGCGTGGAGGTTCGGCTAAAACTCTGTCACCATAATAATCCACAAAATATTGTTCAATTTCTTCTTTCGTTTTGCCTTCTGCTAATTGCGTTCGGATTACATCTCTCCATTGTTTACATGCTTCGGTAGGGCAAACATCTAATGGCGTGTTTTCACAAACGGGGCAATATAAACCTTTGGCAACTTCATTAACTTCATCATCAGTTGGGATATCATCCTGCGCGTAGGCAAATTGGGTAGAAATAGCCGTAAAGAAAATTGTTAAAAGTAAAACGTAATACGTGATGCGTGATGCGTAAAATTTTTTCATAAAAGTATTGTTCATAATATAAGCTCTTTACGAATTACGAATCACGCATTAATCCGCCGCAGAAGTTTGTTGAGCAGAGTGTTTCACTTTCACTGCTTCTAATTCCTTATCGGGCCAAGCGGCAAAGATAATGCCGAATAAAAATAGCAATGACCCAATCCACAACCAATTGACCAACGGGTTGACATAAATCTTAAATGTTGCACCTGTATTAGAAGCGGGTTGCCAATCTACCAGCAGAATATATAAATCATCTCTGAACGTCGAGCGTTGACCAGGAATTGTCATTGTTTGTTCAGCATCGTAGAAATAATCAATACGTGGATATAACTGCCCAAGATAAATTCCGTTTTCATAAATATCTAACACCGCGCGCGTGTAATTGACATCATCGCTAGGAACATCCCACGAAGCCAATTCACGATATTCAACTGTGTAATTGCCTACATTTAATGCTTCCCCTGCGGCGACTGTGCCTTGAGTCTCTTTTTGGAATAACTCAATGCCGAGAATACCAATTGCCATCAATGCCATGCTGATATGAATAATATAACCACCATACCTTCTTCTATTTCGCATCATTAAATTAGATAATGCCGTGAAGAAATTTTCGTTTTGAGTTTTTTGGCGAGCAATCGCTCCACGCCAAAATTCATGCAAGGTTGAGAATATTGCTAAGGCGACGAGAAAGAATCCAATGATGGCGTAAAGATTCTGTGTATATGTAAAAAACAGGATGACGGTCAAAACAAAAGAGGCGAGGGTAGATTTCCAAAGCGCTTTACCAAGCGTCTGCAAAGTGGAATGTCCCCAAGCAGAGAATGGCGCAACCGCCATCAAAAATAATAGACCAGCAAATAAAGGTCCTGCCGCGCGTTCGTAATATGGCGGACCGACTGTGACTTTGAATCCTGTGGCTAATTCTGAAATGAGCGGATAAATCACGCCCCAAAAACAAACCACGAGAATCCCGATGAATAATAAGTTGTTTAATAAAAATAATGCTTCGCGTGAAAGCATAGATTTCATTTCGGTTTCACTGCGCAAATCATTCCAACGTCTGATAAGCAGATATACAGATGCAATCAATGTGAATGAAACGAAGCCCATAAAATATGGACCAATGGGACTGTTTGCAAATGAATGTACGGATGATAAAACACCTGAACGAGTTAAAAATGTCCCGAAGATAACGAGTGCATAGGTTAAGATAATGAGAACCATATTCCATTGTTTTAACATGCCACGTTTTTCTTGAATCATGACGGAATGTAAAAATGCTGTGCCTGTTAACCATGGCATGAATGCCGCAATTTCAACAGGGTCCCAACCCCAATAACCGCCCCAACCTAAAACATCATACGCCCAACGCCCGCCAAGCACTAAACCGAATGATAAAAATAACCAAGCCCATAATGACCAACGGCGTGTGATGCGCGTCCAACGGTCATCAGTTCTACCCGTAATCAATGCGGCGATTGCAAATGAATATGGAATAACATACGAAACAAAACCAAGATATAACATGGGTGGATGAATAATCATGCCGGGGTGACGAAGCAACGGATTCAATCCGCGTCCATTTTCTGGCATAAAAATAACTGCTTCTGCTGTGGGCTTGAACATACTTTCGACCACGTTCCCCGCTACAAGCCAATATCTTGTAAATGGATTTTCGTGGAAGATAATCATAAACAAGAAAAATGCTAGCGTGATTGCCGAAACAACAATCACCCACGGCAGAAATTCAATGTCTCTATCCCATTTTCGTAACGTGACTAATGATGTGAATGCCGCCAACAACCAAGACCAAAACAAAAGCGAGCCTGCTTGTCCGCCCCACCACGCTGTGATTTTTAAGTAGGTCGGCATACTGCGGCTGGTCACTTCGTAAGCGAATGACACTTCAAAATGATTATTGACTAGCAAATAAATTAAAACGAAAGAAGAAACCGTAATTAATGGAAAGGTGAGTAATTGCGCCCGCCTTGCACTTTCTATTAAAGAAGCGGAGTTTTTTCTAACGCCGAAAAAAGCGGCAACGCCGCTATACACTGTGACCAAAAAACTGACGACTAAAACGCCATATCCAAATTCTGCAAGCATAAAATTCCTTAAAACTCCCCTCTCCCAATTTGGGAGAGGGGTAGGGGGTGAGGGTTAATTTTCAGGCAATGCCTCTTGATAGCGTGTGGGGCATTTCAACAACAATTCAGTAGCATGAAACACACCATTTTCATCTAACGTGCCAGCCATAATGGCTTGTGCTTCGGTGCGTAACAAATCAGGCTTCACGCCGATATAAATAATTTTTACACGGTTTCGTGTTGGGTCATGCACGGCATCATACAAAACTTTTGCCAAACCACCTTGATCTTCAATTTCCTGAAAATCTGCTGGGGCGTGCGCCACTTCAAACATTAAAGTCAAAGTAGCAGGGTCATATTGAATCGTATCGCCAATCACAGCGCCTGTAATGCGTATGCTATCTCCCACAATGGCTGGTCCTTCGGCTAGCATTTCATCCACCGTCATAAAACGTTCTGAACTTGCCCTGGTGGATGAAAAAATCAGAAAAAGAACAGCGGCTAAAATCATTCCAAAGCCGATAAGAAATTTAGGTTTCATCTATCTCTCCAAAAAGATATTTCATCTCCTATTTTACACGGCGAGATTAATTAATGGTGAGTGTGTTATATTTCTAAACATGATTGAACAAGCCCCTCCACTTTCCCTTACCATTTCTCTAATTTGTTTTTGTGGCGTGCTTTTGATAGTTATCGGGATTCCTATTTTGGGAATCATCGTCCGCAAAGATGTGGGCAAAAGCGATACAGAAGATAAACTTTAAGGCTTGGCTTGGATGAAAAACTCCACCGCCTCTATATCTTGACCTACGCTTGCTACTGAAAAACTGAACGGACTCAACACCCCAGCCTGAGTCGCTTCGCGGCTTTCCCAACGTCGCACTCCAACTACATTTCTATTTTTGTCATAAGCCACAGCCACAATCCATATTTCACTTGCAGGTTGCGACAAGTAAATTTGTCCGCTCACGTTTGCATACTTTCCATCAATTTCTGTCACGCTGTTATTAATCGTCGCTTCTACATAATTACTTGTATTTCCTTGCAAGGCGCTTAGCAACTGCACTTGCGGATTTACTTTCTGATTTACATTTGCAAAATAAACATAAACGGGTAATGATGAATTTGCAGGGATAATATCCAAAATGGTAAAAGCGGTTTCGCTTGCAATGACATTATTTGTTTCATCTAATAAATTAAATTTGACTGAAACATTTTCAAGGATGTTTGCCGTATTATTTTGAATCAAAGCGAAACAATGCAAGCCAGAGGAACTGTCCGCGTGGCAGACGGTTTGGGTGATAGGAACAGGCAGGGGCGTGGGAGTGGAAGCGGCGGCGAAAATAGCAGATGGGTCTGGGATGAGAATCGAATCTCCAATCGTGAGTGCGTTTGGATTCACATCTGGGTTCGCCGCTCTTAAATCTGAAATAGAAATATTGAACGCTTCGGCAATTTCGCTGAATGTGTCGCCTTGTTGAATGATGTAAACTTGTGGTGTGCTGGTTGGGATAGGTGTTGTTTGAATGATTAAAACATTGGGCGTGTTTGTGATTTGCGGTGTGTTTGTAAGATACGGTTCTAACGAAACATCAATTGATGAATTGTTAGGCGTAGAACACGATGTTATGAAGAGAATTAACAGAAATAACTTTTTTTGCATGAGATGATTATAATTGAGGTAGATGTAGGTGGGTGCGTCGCACCATAAAGTTAGATTGATTCTGATTAATAGAATTAACCTTACCGTAAAACTTATTTTGTTAATAAAGGTGCGACGCACTTTTTATATAAAATTTATCGGAGGAACAATGGAATATCGTCATTTAGGCAAGACCGGGATTCGCGTGAGTGAATTGTCGTTTGGTTCGTGGGTTACTTTTCATAATCAAGTGGATGTGAAACCCGCTGTGGATATGATGGCGGCGGCGTATGAACATGGCGTGAATTTTTTTGATAACGCCGAAGTATATGCTAGCGGAAAATCGGAAGAGGTGATGGGAAAAGCCTTGAAAGAATTAAAGTGGCGACGCAGTAGTTATTTGGTTTCAACCAAAATTTATTGGGGTTTGCATGATAATGTAAATGAAAAAGATACTTTGAATCGTAAACGATTAATTGAAGGTATTAATGGTTCATTGGAACGTTTGCAACTTGATTATGTTGATTTAATTTATTGTCACCGACCTGATAAAACCACACCCATTGAAGAAACCGTTTGGGCAATGCACAATATTATTGAGTGGGGTAAAGCTTTTTATTGGGGAACATCGGAATGGTCAGCCGCAGAAATTGTTGAAGCGATTCATATTGCCGAGAAACATCATTTACATAAACCAGTAGTGGAACAACCGCAATACAACATGTTTGAAAGAAAACGACTTGAAGGTGATTACGTCCGCTTTTATAAAGAATATGGATATGGAACAACCACTTGGAGTCCATTAGCCTCTGGTTTGCTTTCAGGAAAATATAAAGGCGGGATTCCAAGCGATAGCCGCGCCGCGCTCAAAAATTATGATTGGCTGAAAGAAAGAATGACAGATAAATCTCGCCTTGCAAAAGTTGCCGCATTCGAACCGATTGCAAAAGATTTAGGTTGCACAATGTCACAACTTGCGTTGGCTTGGTGTTTGAAGAATCCATTTGTTAGCACAGTGATTACGGGTGCGAGCCGCGTTGAACAAGTGCATGAAAATATGAAAGCAACCGAAGTTAAACTTACACAAGAACTAATGGATAAGATTGACGCGATTTTTGATGTCAAAAAAGAAGAGGATGATGATTAGTTAAGGTAAACAAGTAGACATGTAAACAGGTACACAAGTTTGTTATGCTTGTGTACCTGTTTTTTTGTAAACGGACTTTATAGCGGATTCACGGATGGGAACGGACATGTGTACTTGTTTCCGTGTGTACCTGCATCCTATATCTTCACAAAATGATTTTCTTCCACACTTTGCCAAGTTTCATCATGTCGTTTCATATATTTTGCCAACAACGGATGCACATTCAAAATATCTTCATAAATTTTTTGAGCCACGCGCCGAATGGAAAAATGTGCATTTGCCGCACTTCTTAATTGACAAAATGCAAACGCTTCTCTCAAATTGAATTGTGCCAACACCCGCCGATTAAATCCATTGGGGACAATGTATTGGGCGACATCGGGATTAAATTGATATAACTTTTCGTACATCTCACTTGCTGATTCCATCGCCGCTTCATACTCTGACCTGAAACCTGCTTCTGCTATTAGGCTTGGAGTTGTATATCCCAGCCTTGTGGTCAATCGTTGTGGAGTTTGAGACATCATGCGATGACGTTTAAATTCGGCATACGCGCCTTGGTCCATGACTAAATCAAACGTGTAATTGCAATATTCTAGTTCTCGTAAAGGCACATCAAATTTATCAAGTTTGCTTAATAATATTTGTGCCAGTGATTCTTTTTCATTTGATGATTTGACATAATTCAAAGCATCTTCATAAGTCATTTCGCCAAAACGATATAAAGCCGCGGCTAAAACTTTGTTTTCGCCTTCTTTGTCATACTCAATTAATTTGCACCAATCTTCCCTCACCCCAACCCCTCTCCCATTGGGAGAGGGACTAAGGGCGAGGGCTTTCATTGTTTCAATCATATAAGCATTCGCATCTGCATATTTGACCAACGTTGGAGTCTCTGCTTTGGAAACTTCTTTGACTTTTTCACCGATTTGTCTCACTTCTTCTAATGGATGTGAAAGCATTTTACGAATTGTATTTTCAATCACGCGCGCGTTGGCGGTCATACCGACGTTTGCATTCGCGGCGGCTGGGAGAATAAAACGGCATCTATCCACATATTGTGAGCGGATGCGCCTATCAAGTGCTTCATCGGATTCGTTTTCTTTGCGAGTCACTCGCTTCACGACAAGACTCTTGACTGGGTCCAGCGAATCAGCATAAGTCGAGAATAAGAGGCGGACGGTTTTCGTAAATTCATCACGAAGCGGATGATTATCTAATTCTGGTGGAATTGTGAAATCATCTTGTCCCCATTTTTGGTAGCGCGTTGATTTTTCGGTATAAGATGCTAAACGATTTCCTTCAATCGCTTCAATAGCAACGCGCGAAACATTTTCAAACGCGATGTGCAGAACAGCATGTTCAGCAACGGAAGCGTGACCATAACCGACAACCCATTTTTCATGAAACTGCGCGGACTTTTCATCACTTAATTCATTTGCAATTTCACGAAATGATTCAGGTGCGCGTGAAGTTTTTGCAAATGCAACTGCAATGGTTTCAGGGCTGAGTGCGCGTGGGGATAATAAATAAATTTCTCTTTCGGGCATGTGATGTTCCTTTGTTGAAAATATTTTTTCTGACGATAGACCGCTGACGGCTGACCGCGGTCTGTGGTCGGCGGTCTATTATCTTTATAAAAAAGCCATCAACAAATTTTTGCTGATGGCTGTAATGCTTTATCCAAAACCTTTCATTTGCCTGCCGCCTAGCAAATGCAAGTGAATGTGAAAAACAGTCTGTCCGCCTTCTGCATTTGTATTCATCATCAAGCGATACCCACTTTCGGCAATGCCTTCTTGTTTGGCGAGGTCTTTTGCAACTGTAAATAAATGACCAATCAATGCTTCATCATCAGCGATTAAAAAATTTGCAGAATCAATGTGTTTGTTTGGCACAATCAAAATGTGAGTCGGAGCCGCAGGGTTTATATCACGAAATGCGGTCACTTGCTCATCTTTGTAAACATTTGTGCTGGGAATTTCACCCGCAATAATTTTGCAAAAAATACAATCGGTCATGTTGAGTCTCCATTTACTTTTTACCACAAAGTGTCACAAAGGAACACGAAGTTTAAGGTTGTGAAAAAATCAAAATCTTAACGCGAATGACGCGAAAAAGCAAAAGACGTGAATTTTAGAGAGTGGCTAAAAAAGAGAGTAAAAGAATTTTTTTTACCACAGAGAACACTGAGTTCACGGAGAAAATAAGAGGAAATCTCTGTGCTCTTTGTGGTCTCTGTGGTTAATTCTTTTTCTTTACCCTTGAAATTAGCCACTCCAGAATTTTATTTTGCGCCATTCGCCTATTAGCGAAATTCGCGTTAATCTTTAACCAAAATCAAAACTTAACAAAATTTCTCAAGCACCCTCAACCTATGGGCTTGGTATCGGCGGGTATTCTGGATAACAAACCGTATCATAATAATGAAGTTCTGCTTCTTTATTCGCTTGTGCATACGCCGATGCGTCTTTGCCTATCACGCGCACGGTATCAATTGCCATCAATGCTTCTTGCGGAGAATATGTCGGCAAAGTCATCAACGGGTCATTAATCATACCTTCGGGAATAAAACTTGGTCTTTGTGGGTCAACAGCATCAGCCAATGGAACCCAGTTATACATAATGGGTCCGCGAGTGTTTAATGTAAATCCCATTTTGAAACGCAACTGACGCGCCGCTTCGATGGGTCGAAACCCAAAACCGCCGTTGGGCCAAATAATTGCCAATGGGTTTTTTCTATAAATATTTGCAAAACCATTCCATGAACCTTGTAGTTCACGCGCAATCACATTTTTTGCAGATTCATCAGATAGTTTTGCTGTTTCAAATACGCCTTGCGCTTGATGGTCAACGAAGCCTTCTTTTGCCAATTCGATATTTTCAGCAATTAACTCGGCTGGTGTTTCAGGGTTGCTCACCCAACCGTTGATTACTTCCCAGCCCCAATTTTCCCAATAATCACGAAAGGTGATGTCAAAATATTCAGCGTCATGGTTTCCATCTTGAATTAGATATACTGACCGCTCTGGAATTGGTAGATTTCTTTCAAGAAACCCTTGCAAGTCTTTTGTAGTAATCGCTTCAAACCCCTGACTTTTAAGCTGGTCCATTAACCCGAAAAATTCAATTAACGGGATGCTGTTTGGGAGTTCGGCTGTTCCTCGATTAATATTTTGGAATCGAATCGCCATCACCACCGTGCCAGGAGCGGCGTTGGATGGATTCCATTTATTTCTTAAGTAACGGCAATATTCTTGGATATATGTATGCGGCGTATCCAATGGATTCAAATATGGAGTTTGAAAAGCATCTGGTAAATATGGTTGCGTTGCTTTGGGTGTAATGGTTTCAGCAGATGTTTGTTGAGTAACAGGTAGTAACTGGCAAGAAATTAAAATACTAACGATAGCAAGCAATGTAAGAGAACGAAAAAGAATTTGTTGAATGGGGATATAAGTTTTTTTCATTATTTATGGAATCGCTCCATACGTTGGGGCGCAAACTATATCATAATATTCCAAGTCAATGGCTTTGTTTTGCTCAGCGTATGTTTTCGCTTCTTGACCAATCACACGGACAGTATCAATATTCTCACGGGCGGCAATATCCATGTAGCGAGGAATAGTCATTAACGGATTCCCTGCTGGTGTTTCAGGAATCGCCAATGGGTTTGAAGCATTAAACGTATCTGCTTGTGGAATCCAGTTATACATCACGGGTCCGCGTGGATTCACTGTAAAACCAAGTTTGTAACCAAGTTGTGTACCAATTTCTACAGCACGTCTAGAGAATCCACCGCCAGGCCAGATGTAAGCAATGGGCGTTTTGTTAAAGTATTTTTGAAATGTGCCAATCACACCATTCATTTCAGACATAATGAAATCATCCGTAGAGCCGTCACTAATCGGGGTATTGTGAATGTATCCATGTGCTTGATAATCTACCCAGCCTTCGGCAGATAAAACTGCATTTTCTGCCCACAAATCTGGTCTTTCATCTAAACCAATATAAGCATTGACAATCTGCCAGCCCCAATCTTCATAATATCCTCTGAAATGGTCATTATATTTTGAGGCACTGGCGCGGTCATCAATGATAAATAAAAATGACCGTTCGGGAATTTTGGCATTGTCATACATAAAGTCAGACATTTGTTGCATGTTGATAGCACTAAAGCCTGCATCATGTAAATCATTCATTAGTCTTTTCAAATCTTGAGAAGAAATAGTCGTTGTAGCAGGGTTTGACGTGGTCGCATCTTTATCAATACGATGAGACATAATTACCATCACAACAGTCCCCGGTGCGGATTTGGTTGAGTCCCATTTATTTTTTATGTATTGACAAACATCGGCAATATAATTTCGTGGCGGACTTTCAATACTAATCAATCCTGTTTGAAATGATGCAGGTAATGCGGGAGGTGTTCGCGGAACAGTAGCAGTTGGAACTGGCGTTTCACTTGGAACAGGTGTATCAGTTGGTTGGCTGAGTTGAGCAAATGCAGTTTCAATGGCTTGGGTCATTACAAAGTTTGGGGTCTCAGTGGCTGGGGATTGGCAAGAGGTTAATAGTAGGGCAACCAAGCACAGGCTAAGAAAGAAGCGATGTCCTGAGTTTATCGAAGGACGGAGTCGTAAATCGTAATGCGTAATGCGTAAATTTTT
>JAEURH010000050.1 GCA_016789365.1 Anaerolineales bacterium | reverse complement strand
GCATGATGCGTGCATTAGCATTCCCTGAAGTGCGTGAAGCGTTGAAAGAGTTGATGGAACAATTGCAACAAATGGGCATGAGCCGCGACCGTGTTGAAGAAATGCGCCAAATGATTCAACAAAATTTACAAGGTATGCAAGAACAAATTAATCAATTTGCTGGGCAACGCATTGCTGAAAATTTAAGTGAACGTCCGCGTGGCGATAATGTTGATAGTTTAATGAATCGTCCGTTTCAAGCGTTATCCGATGCGGATAAAAAAATATTGCAACGTGAAGTAAAAAAACTTGCCGCCGCATTACGCACACGTATTGCCTTGCGTCAAAAAAGAATGAAGAGCGGAACACTTGACCCGAAGACCACCATTCGCGCCAATTTAAAATATCATGGCGTTCCGATGGAAATTCATCACAAAGATAAAATCAAAAAGCCAAAGATTGTTGTGATTTGTGATGTCAGTACATCCATGCGTTTTTGTTCTGAGTTGATGTTGAGTTTTCTGTTTGCATTGCAAGGTCAGGTTCGCAAAACACACGCCTTCGCATTCATTGACCATCTTGAATCCATTAGCGAAGATTTCAGCGGCGCGAATGCCGATGAAGCCATTCAATCTGTTTTGTGGCGCATGCCCAGCGGACATTACAACACCGACCTCGGTTGGTCTTTGCAAAATTTCAATGATGGTTACATGGATACATTGAACAGCGGCACGACTTTAATTATCGTTGGGGATGGACGCAATAATTATTATGACCCACGCCTCGACATTTTCTCTTTGATGACGCGCCGCGCTTCACGCACCATTTGGTTGAATCCTGAACCCCCAACCTTGTGGCACGGTGACAGCGACATGCCCAAGTATGCTCCGCTTTGTAATAATGTGTTGAAGGTTGGGAGTTTAAGAGAGCTGGTCAATGCCGTGGATGAGTTGATGGTTGGTTAAACCCCCTGCGTCCTTCGGACACCTCCCCCAAATCAGACAATGAAGTGCTTACAATTATTCTAAAGAGTTTAAATGTCGTATTTGGGGGAGGACGGGTGGGGGTAATAACTATCTCCCCTTAAAAGTATTTTCAAATAGTCACTCAACTGATAAAATAATATCTTAGAGAGGAGAATATTTTAAAGAACCCACACTTTTACAAAAATACAGCAAATAGATATATCAAATTTAAAACCGAGGAAAATCATGAAAAAGATATTAACATTCACTTTTGTAATCGCATTATTAATCTCTGCTTGCGGGCAATCAGTCAATACGCCTGTGCCCACTACCGAGTTACATGCTTTTACAAGCACGCCTGAATCAACTTCTACACCAGAAGTGACGCCAACCCCTGAGAAAAAAGAGCCTTATGCTATTATTTCAGCCGATAAAGCCGAATTTTGGTTTCCAATTCCTGAAAAGGAAATATGGGAATGGTATGTACTCCCAGTAATCGTTAAAGAGGATTGTGGTAGTTGCGTTATAGTATCCATTGAATATTCATGGTATGTTGAAATCACTGAAAATGAAAAGAAAACCGCCTATCAGATTTCAGTTGATCTAATGAATAACAGAGAAAAGCATGAACTCCAATCTGGCACATTTGAAGAGTTATTGGCGACTAGTAGAACAAAGATTTATTTATTAGGAGAACCTGACAGCGATGGGTATTATTCAAAATTCGATACTGAATATACAAAAGTAGCTATCAGTCACTTTGATAATGGTTTGCTTATAGAATTAACTGAGCCAGACTTATTAAAAATCTTAAATGAGCAAAAGCCTGAAACTATTAAATTTGGTGCTGTGGCAGTTGATGATTATTCCAATCCAGAAGAAGTAACGTATAGTGAAGCCCCAGAATTTGGTGAATTCACCGTAACACCTGAATATAAATAGAAGGTACTAAAAAAGATGATAGTCACTTTAGAGGTGATTGTCATCTTTTTTTAATCCTAAGATAAAATTAAACAAAGGGCATTAATTTATGAAATTCACTGCTTCTATCATTGAACCAAGCACAAACGATAGGATTGCTAACCTGCTATTTGCTGACCCTGAAACAAATCCAGATGAACCATCTGTACTTTCTTTTTCACGAGCCATTGAATTTGAAGATAGTGCATATTATTTTGAAATCAATGACCAATCCAATTCGAGTTATGGGGGACTAGAGTCAGTTCAGGTATCAAAAAACAAACTCGCGGTCAGATTGAAGCGAGAGCTTGTGGAAAAATTTGGAAACGAAGATTTTGGTCAAGTGGAAGTGGAGTTTGATGCAGATGATGAAATGTATCAAGTCATCGTAGAGACTTTGCAAAAGATATTTGATGGTGATAGTGTTTTGGAAATAAACTAAATAACTCGGAGGTTTTTAAGACCTCCGAGTTTTCATTTAAGATATATTCGTTCCAAACAATCGTCCAACTAAAAATGTTGCTAACATAGCGAGCAATCCCCAAAACGTGACGCGCAATGCACCCTTCCAAATATTTGCGCCGCCTGTATTTGCCGCCAACATGCCCATACCTGCTAAAAAGAATAAGGAACTAATCACTACCACTGGGATAATTAAATTGGTTGGCGAAAGAAAAACTGCTAACAAAGGCAATGCCGCGCCTAAAGCAAATGACAGAGCCGATGTCCATGCGGCTTGAAATGGACGAGCCGTGTGAATTTCGGTTAATCCAAGCTCATCACGGGCATGTGCCATCAAAGCATCGTGTTCCATTAATTGGTCAGCAACTTGTTTTGCGAGTGTGGGTTCAAGTCCACGTTCGATGTAAATCTCGGTCAACTCTTGGCGTTCGTCGGCATCATTAATTTCCAGTTCTTTTTTCTCGCGGGCTAAGTCTGCTTTTTCAGTATCGGCTTGTGAACTGACCGAAACATACTCCCCCGCCGCCATAGACATGGCACCCGCTACCATCCCAGCAATGCCAGCCAGCAAAACGTCACCACGCACTGCACTTGCGGCGGCGACTCCCACCACCAAACTAGCAGTAGAAACGATGCCGTCGTTGGCACCCAACACAGCCGCACGTAGCCATCCGATGCGGGTTGAAAAATGATGTTCTTTTTTAGGCATAAATCTAGTCTCCGTCTACATCATACACTTAAAATACAAATTCAGAAGTTTGAATTTAAGCAAAACACTAAAACAAACTTGAAGTTTACAAAAATCGTGCAAGCAAAATTAATGCGGGTATAATATGACAAATCTGAAACAGCACGTTTGTATTGTGTTCAGGGAAATCTTATGGCAAAAATCGTAATTGTGGATGATGACGAAAAAGTCACAACTTTACTAGGGCGGTTTCTGGCAGCAACTGGCTATCAAGTCACCACACTCAATGACAGTTCAAAAGCAATGCAAGCGGCGAATACGGTTCGCCCAGATTTAATTATTCTTGATATTATGATGCCCTACCCAGATGGTTTCACACTTTGCAAAATGTTACGCGAAGAACCCAAATTTGCTAAAACACCGATATTAATTATCACCGCATTAGATAATAGCAATAGCAAAGCAACTACCTTTGGTGCAAACGACTACTTAGCAAAGCCGTTTAATTTAGATGAACTGGCTTACAAAGTGGAAACTTTACTAAAGAAAGAGTAATTGGAGATTCTGATGGCAAAAATATTAATTGTAGATGATGATTTAGAAACAACCGCTTTACTCGAAAGTATCATCAAAACCAGTAAGCATGAGCCATTTTCCATTACCGAAAGCAAAAATGCAACCAACGCCATTGAAATTTTTGGACCCGACTTGATTTTGCTCGATATTATGATGGCAAATATTAACGGGATACAATTATGCAAATTGATAAAGTCTGATCCAAAAACTGCAAGCATTCCCGTCATTATGGTTTCTGCACTAGGAGACGAAGGAAGTAAACGGGACTCATTCAACGCAGGCGCAGACGATTTTGTTGTTAAACCCATTATGCCAAAATCTTTTATAGCACTGATTAATTCCACCTTAAACAAGGCATAACAAAATACTTTCAGTTTTGTTTGGGTATCTTGCAAGCACTAACTGTTTTAATGTATGATTAGATAAAATTCATGATTAGGTGTAGTGATGACAAAAATTCTGATGGTTGACGACGACAAATTAGTAACTGACTTGTTAGAAAAATTACTTAAAGCCGATGGCTACCAAACCGTAACAGTCAATGACAGTTCTCAAGCGATTGAAGTTGCAAAAACCGAAAATCCAGATTTAGTTTTACTAGACTTAATGATGCCCCAGCCAGATGGTTTTCGTGTTTGTCGCATGTTGCGGGAAATTCCGCAATTCAAAAAATTACCTATCATCATCGTCACCGCATTAGACGATAGCGACAGCCGCGCCGTTGCTTTTGGTGCTGGCGCAAACGATTACCTCACCAAACCATTTCACCCCGACGAACTTTCAGAAAAAATAGTCGCCGCTTTAGAAGAAAGATAAAAAAACGGACGTTTGAAACGTCCGTTTTTTATTATTATTTCAAAGTACGAATATACGCCGTCAATTGCCAAATCTGCTCATCGGTTAAAATACCACGCCATGCCACCATCGCAGTTCCAGGGCTACCTTCTGAAATTCTCCAAAACAAATAACCATCACTCACTTGTAATTGCAAAACAGATAAATCTTTCGGCGGAGGATTCAAAGCCGCACCCGCCGGACCATCTCCATGTCCACCTGAACCGTGACACGTCGCACAGGTGCTTTGAAAAATTTCACCACCTGCAATCGCCGCATCAGTACTTAATGGGTTGGTTAAATTTGCATAATTGGATGGCACAGTTGGCAAAACACTTTCATTGATTGCAGAAGTTGATTCACCACATGCAGAAATGATGATTACACCTACACATAAAAATATAAACAAAACTTTTTTCATATAGTATCTCCAGATATAAATTATAAACATTTTTTGATAGAGTAAAATTATCAAATCAATTTTCGGAGCAGATTCATGAAATTAAAACGCTGGCAGATAATTCTTCTATTCTTGATTTTCGTAGGATTGATTTTTCGCCTCACTTCTCGACCCGCACCTGTTCACCCCTATTATGCCTCTGATTTAACTGATACTTTGGTCATTGCCCACCAAGGCGGAGATGGCATAGCACCTGGCAACACCATGCTTGCATTTCAAAACGCCGTTGATATTGGCGTAGATGTCTTAGAAATGGATTTACACATCACAAAAGATGATGTTTTAGTTTTGATTCACGATGAAACTATTGACAGAACCACAAATGGCACAGGTGAAGTTGAATCAATGACATTGGATGAACTTAAAACTTTTGATGCAGGCTACGACTGGTCACGAGATGAAGGTGTTACCTTTCCATTTCGTGGGCAAGGAATCACAATCCCAACTTTGGAAGAAGTATTTACGGCATATCCTGATAAGCGCATGGTGATTGAAATTAAAAAATCAAACGCCTCAATGATTGAACCGTTTTGTAATATGATTCGCGAATACAACATGCAAGAAAAAATTGTCGTCGCTTCTTTTTATGACGATAAAATGAAAGCCTTCCGAGAAGCCTGCCCCGAAGTTGCTACATCCAGTGCCAAAAATGAAACCACAGTATTTGTTTTACTAAGCAAAGTTTTTCTCACTGGATTTTACTCACCACAATTTTATTCCTTACAAGTCCCTGAAGAATCGAGCGGCATTACGGTGATGACAGAATCATTCATCCGCGCCGCGCATGAGCGAAATCTAGCCGTCGAACCATGGACAATTAATGACGAAGAAACCATGCGAAAATTTATCGAATGGGGTGTGGATGGCATTATGACCGACAGACCAGATATTATGATTGAAATATTGAAATAGAAAATCTGACTATAGACCGCCGACCGTTGACCGTAAGTGCGGTCTGTCGTCTGCGGTCAGCCGTCAAATCCTCAACACAAGAAATAATTACTCCACATGCCAACTTCTTATCAAAAAAACATTCTCAAATTTCGTAAAGAAAAAGATGAAACCATAAAGGCAAATAACCTACATTGGTTCAACCTAGTTGGTTTGTTTTGGCTGGAAGAAGGCGACAACTCTTTCGGTAGTGACGAAAGCAATAAAATTTTTCATCCTGCTTTTCCAAAATCATTTTGTGGAAATTTCACTCTCATAAATGGGCAAGTGACATTTCATCCTGAAAAAGATGTGATTTTTGATTCAGATAATCCAAATCCTGAAAACAGAATCTTAATCACAGATCAAGACGATAACCCAGATATGATTCACATCGGCTCATTGACCATGAAGGTATTAGTGCGAGGCGATGCGCTTTTAATCAGAATGTGGGACAAAGAATCAGAATACAAGAAAAAATTTGATGGCTTGAAATATTATCCTGTCAAAGAAGAATACAAAGTGCCAGCCAAATATATTCAGTATGAAATGCCGAAGCAAATCAAGAAAATTGAAGCCTTAGGCAATGAAGTGGATGCGATTTTTCTCGGTCATATTCATTTTCAATTCAAAGGCGTGGATTGCACAATTGAAGTTGAAAAAAGTGACAAAGACTTGTTATTATTTTTTTCCGATGAAACCAATGCCACAACTACTTATGGCGGCGGACGAAGAATTTATCTCGCTCCACCCACAACCACCGATTTTATTTTAGACCTCAACCGCACCGAAAACTGGCCCTGCGCTTATACAGATTATGCTACTTGCCCACTTGTGCCAAAACAAAATCGCCTGTCAATAAAAATTGAAGCAGGCGAGTTGAAATATAAAGAGTAATTGTAAGTAATTATATACTTGGCATACAAGATCATTAATTCAATCTTGAAATATCAGGTTGAATACTTTCAATATTGCCCATAAAATTACAACCCAAAGAATAATAGCAAAGATAGCCTTAAAGTTACCGAGTTCATCAAATAAACCTGCTGTATATAATAGAAAGTCTACAATAAGCCATAATATAGCGATGATTGGTTTTATTATTTTTTGTGCAGAATGATTCATTTTTTTCTCTTTTCTGTTGCCAAAATTAGAAATTATCTGTATAAAAAATTCCCTCATTCATAATATTCATTATTTCTCTCAATTTCGGATGAACATTTGGGTAATTGTTGGCAACATTTGTAAATGCTAATTTATTTATTGCAGGAGAATAGTAAATTGATCTAATTTCTGTATGGTTTCTGAAATTAGTTTCACCCTCATATTTTCCACTAAACTTTAAATTAACTTGATAAACCGTTTCACGTTCTTCGGATTGTTTAGATTTTCTAGTAGAAAGTAATCTTTCTACTAGAAATGCAATTATTACTTCAGATCTGTTGTTTGGTCGAATTTCAATTAATTCTTCATCCTTGTATAACCAAATTAAGTTTTCAGCACTAACAAAATCAGGAATTACCTTTTGGTCAACAATAGTATGAGAATAAATTACAATAGCCTGCACCCCTAATTCTATGATTTTTTTATTTGGATTGTTGTTATAAACCTCTAACGTTAGACATTTTCTCTTTTTTCCATCAAAAAAAACTTCTTGTTCAAATGTTGGGGAGGTTGATATATTTAAGTTGGTTTCTTCATTTGATAATTTTATATTTAAATCTTCAACCTCTTTTTCCTTTTTCGTATATAAAGTAATATTTGCTCTTATATAAGCAATGAAAGATATAAATATTATCCAGCCTAAAGAAAACCACCATCGTGTAGTTTCGGAAATAACAGCTGTTAAGAAATTCGGGACATCACTACTAACAATAAATATGAATATTATTGGAAGGATAGCAATCAAAAATCCAGTCATAATCTGCCCCCATGTAGGCAATGGAATCCAAAAAACAAAAGCGTTTTTCCAAAATGGAAAAATTTCCTTCCAATATTGTTTCTCTTTATACTTTTCCATACTTGTTATTCCATCCAAACAGTTCTATCCTCAAACCCGACTCTCACATACGGTTCTGGTTTCACTTCTGGATAACCAATATAAATAAACCCGATAATATGTTGGTCAGCATCAAAACCTAAAAACTGTTTCACTTTCGGGTCGCGTGCCCATTCGCCCGTGCGGATGATTGCTCCAAGCCCAAGTGCATTTGCAGTCACCAACATAATGTAAGCCGCTGCCGAAGTCGCCGAAATATTTTCTATTTCAATTACTTTTGGTTCGCTGGGCTTATCTGCCGCAACAGCAATCACAACAGGTGCGCGCAGCGGCAATGCTCGGGTTTTGTCTAAACCCTCAGGTGGCGTAGCAGGATTCCGTTCCAAAAAAGAAGCGGCGAACACATCACCTAATTTTTTTCTTCCATCACCAGTCAACACCACAAAACGCCACGGTCTCACTTTATAATGATTCGGTGCTTGCACAGCTGCGCTTAAAATTTTTTCAATCAACTCGCGTGAAACTTCATCTTGTTTCACTTTGCTGATGGTTTGTCGTCCATGTATTGCTTCAAATAATTCCATATTTCCTCTGTGATAAAATTTTTTTATGAATATATTTTACTCTGAAGCACATCGAAATCACTACCCACCGTTTGAAGTGTTTGATGGCGGTCAGCGCGTGCCATATTATGAAAACCCAGACCGCATAGATAAAATTTTATTTGCATTAAATAAAACGGATTGGGCAAATTTAATGGAGCCAACTGATTTTGGACTCGACCCGATTTTAGCAGTGCATGATAAAGATTACATTAACTTTCTCGCTTCATGCTGGACCGAGTGGCTGGCTTCTGATTCTTCAATCTCTGCCTCGCCTGAAACTCATGCTTTCCTGCCTGCAACATTTGCATTAAGAAGAAAGGCTCGCCCAACTTCATCATTGCATGGTCGTGGCGGATATTACATGATGGATTTATCGGCGTGTATTGTAGCAGGCACATATCAAGCCGCACTTGCTTCTGCAAATTCAGCATTAAGTTGTGCAAGTTATATTTTTGAAAATAAAAAATCTGCATTTGCTCTTTGTCGTCCACCAGGACATCACGCAGGCAAAGATTATGCAGGCGGATATTGTTTCATCAATAACGCATCTGTTGCGGCAAATTGGTTATCGTCAAAAGGTAAAACTGCTTTGCTTGACATTGATTATCACGCAGGCAACGGCACACAAGATATTTTTTATGAACGATATGATGTGTTGACCATTTCTATTCATGGCGACCCAGATTTTGAATATCCACATTATGCTGGCTTTGCCGATGAAACAGGCGCGGGTGATGGACTTGGATTTCACAAAAATTTTGCCTTGCCAAAAGATACAGATGATAAAAACTATTTATCTGCTTTAGATTCGGCATTAAATTTAATAAAAGATTTTTCACCAGAATATCTCGTTTTATCAACGGGCATGGATACATTCGACGGCGACCCGCTCGGCAAATTTCATGTCACCAGAAATGGTTTTTCCGAAATAGGAAAAAAGATTGCTAGCCTAAACCTCCCCACTGCCATTATCATGGAAGGTGGTTATGCAAATAATGAACTTGGTGATAATGTAGTTACATTGTTGGAAAATTTTGTATAACAGAAACCGTCCCGCAGGTTTGAGTTAAAAATAAACTTGAATTAAATAAACCTGCGGGACGCTCTACTTAAACGGAGAATTTCAAATGAAAAAAAAGATTTTACTGTTTTTTGTATTTTTACTAACTGCCTGTGCCTCACCTACCCCAACCGAAACACCAACTCCCGCGCCAACCCTCACGCCACAAGTGATTTACGTCACTGCCACGCCTGAACCAACTTTACCTTCCACTGCTACTTTTACACCCACAATTACAAACACACCTGAACCAACGATTACCTTAACACCTGAATTTACCTTCCCAACTGTCACGGTCAACAAACAAGCGCATTGTAGATATGGTCCATCAGTTGCTTATCTTCACGCGGCGGATTTATACGCTGGTGACAAAGGCGAAGTGCGTGGAACAGCGTTATACAGTAAATGGCTTTACATTAAGTTCGATAAATTAAAATATTTTTGCTGGGTTGCCCCATCCGTTGTGGATGTAGTTGGTGATGTATCTACTCTCAAAAAAGTTGAACCCAATTTATTGACGATTGGAAGCAATATGTACGGACCTGTACAAAATGTGCAAGCCACACGCAAAGGCGATGAAGTCACCATCACTTGGGACAGAATGGATATGACTGCTGATGATGATAGAGGCTATTTTATTGAAGCCTTTGTTTGCCAAAACTCATTCTATATTTGGTGGACATTCTCTTATCCAAATCAATATGAAACAAGTTACACGGTCAAAGATGAAAAAGGATGCGCCGCGAAATCTTATGGGAAGATTTATACCGTTGAAAAACACGGTTATTCTCAACCTGTGGATATTCCGTGGCCACAGCCATAACATGTCACTCTGAGCGTAGCGAAGAGTCTCTAAAATATTCTCGGAGATTCTTCGCCACATAAAACAAGAGCGTGGCTCAGAATGACATAATAGGAAACAAAAAACGGACGCTTTCGCGTCCGTTTTTTATTTACAAAATAATGCCCGCTTTTTTGAACGCCGTTTCTAGCATATCAATCGTAACAGGTTTGATAATCATGGCTTGTGCGCCGCTTTTCATCACTTGTTGACGGGTTTCAGGTTGGTCGTCTGATGTAATCACAATCACAGGCACTTTCATCAAACGTGGCTCACGGCGGATGAATGCCAAAACTTCTGTGCCATCCACGCCGGGCATGTTAATATCTAAACAAATAAATTGCGGAATAAAACTCGCTAATAATGACATCGCAGGGCTTGAACCATAAGCCACTTTTGCGGGTAAATCTAATAACCCCAACATTTGTTGTAAAGCATCTGCCGTTTGGCGGTTGTCGTCAATAATTAAACCTTCAGTCATTCGTCCTCCAAAATAATTGTGCCCATGATAGACACGTCATAACCTTTCAGTTGAGATACAGCCTCTTGAAAACGCGAATCAGTTAACAAGTCAAAGAGAGGCGTTAAAAATTCTACAAATTGCTTCGGGATTACTAAATCATATCGCTCTTGAAAAAGCGGGATGAAATCTAAATCTAATGCTTGCGCGGCGGCGGCAATGCCCAAGCCACAATCAGCCCGACCCGATGCCACTGCTGTTGCAACGCCAAGATGAGTATACTCGTCTTGATGATAGCCTGCAATATACTCATGGGGGATTTTTAACTGATTCAAATAATAATCTAGCAAGGTGCGCGTGCCAGAACCTTTTTGGCGATTAACAAACTGCACGCTTCGTTTCGATGAACTCAACGCGTCGCGTTCTTGACTTCGAGTTGAGAGGTTACCCAAGCTTTTGATTCCCTTCGGGTTTCCTTTTTTAACAATCAAGCCTTGCTCTCGTCCAACCAATGCCACAACTTTAACTTTTATATTCGGCATGTATTGACGAATATATGAAATATTGAACTCACCTGTTTGCGGGTCTAACAAATGTGAACCAGCAAAATGCGCCTCGCCTCTTCGTAATGCTACCAACCCGCCTTGTGACCCAACATTCGCTGAAGCCAAGCGGCGATTTTTTTCTGCTAAAAACTGTGCCATTAAATCAAGCGTTAAATCATGTGAGCCGATAGCAAGAATTGTTTTCTCAATTTCGGATTTTGTTCGATATAGTTTTACTTGAATTTTTTCGCCAGCATCAATGCCTTGTGTGCCACTTGGAATTAATGCAAGTCCATCCGCTTGAACAAGTGACGTAATCACTCCTGCCCCACGCGATAATGGCGCGGCTAATAATTTATCTCCCACTTTGCCAACAGCAACTCTAACAAAATCATCATCCCCTGCGGGTGAGACAATTTTTCTGGTCAATATCGCTTCTTCGGTTTGCAATTCATTTTGTTTTCGTCCAAGCCATTTTGCAAGAATCGGTTCGACGAATATATCTACGGTTAAGGATGCGGAGACGGGATAACCCGGAACGCCGATGATGGGAATTACCGACGGCTGACCGCTGACGGCGGTCTGTGGTCGGCGGTCTAGTGTTCCCAAAATTACAGGATGACCTGGTCTCACAGCCACACCATGCACTAACAATGTTCCTAATTTTTCCACAACTTTTGCTGAGAAATCTTCTGCGCCAGCAGATGAACCTGCGTTTAATAAAATCAAATCATGCGTTTGTGATGCTTCTAAAACTTTTTCGCAGATTAAATCAAAATCATCTTTGATGATGGGATAACGAGTCGCTTCGCCGCCCATTTGCTTGATTTGTGATGCCAACACAAGCGAGTTATATTCAAGAATATCGCCCGGCTTTAATGCCGAACCAATGGGAACCAACTCACTGCCTGTTGGAAGAATCGCAACTTTCGGTTTGCGAGATACTTTTATCGTTTGATGCCCAGAAGCGGCGATAGCGCCTAAGTCAACGGGTCTGAGAATATGACCTGCTGGCAAGACCAATTGTGTTGCGACAATATCTTCACCTAATGGTCTAACGTGACTCCAAGGAGTGACAGAAGCACGAATTCTGACCGCAGACGGCTGACGGATGACGGAGGTAATTTGTCCGTTTTCATCTAATGATTCTACGTTTTCAATTGGAATGACTGCGTTCGCCCAATCAGGAAGTGGGTCGCCTGTATCAACATATTGTGCTTTTGGTAATTCGTAATTAGTAATTGGTAATTGAATTGGTGAAGAGGGTTGTGCGCCAACAGTATCTTCTGCTCGAACAGCAAATCCATCCATTGCAGAGGCGTGATAATGCGGAGATGAAATCTGCGCCCAAATTGGCTCGGCTGTCACTCGCCCTAAAGCATTTTCGTCTAATGGAATTTCTTCAACACTTAATACACGCCATAAATCAGCACTTTGCAATGCTTCTTGAAACTTTGCTTGTGCTTGATTTAGCGGAATATCGTGCAGATAGACAGACATGAAAACCTATTGCGGATGCTTAATCCGTAAAGAGCATTTTACGAATTACGCATTACGAATTACGCGATTCCATCCATCGCTGCACCAAGTCGTTTGATAATTTCATCTACTTCCTCTTCATTAATCGAAAGCGGAGGTGAAAATGCAAGCGTATTTCCTAATGGACGAGTTCGCAATCCGCGTTCTTGTGCGGCTTTGAAAATTTTTGTCGTCATGGCTGGGTCAGCAGTTTTAGATTCTTTATCTGAAACAATTTCTACACCGCAGACCAAACCAAGTCCGCGCACATCACCGACGAAAGAAAATTCTTTCAAGGTTTGTAAACCTGCTAACAAACGTTTGCCTAATTCTTTAGCGCGTTGCGGATAATTTTCTTTTTCCATAATTTCTAAATTCTTTAATCCAACCGCGCAAGACATTGCATGACCAGAATATGTGTAGCCATGCATAAAAGCCTCAGGTTCAGTAGCAGTTTCAATCGCGTCGCGAAGCGAATCAGAAATTTGAATCCCGCCCAGTTGAGCATATCCGCTGGTAATCGCTTTTGCAAAAGATAAAATATCAGGTTTCACATTCCAATGTTTCAAACCAAACCATTCGCCCGTGCGCCCAAAGCCCGTGATAACTTCATCAGCAATAAATAAAATTTCATACTTATCGCAAATTGCGCGAACTAATGGAAAATAATCATCAGGCGGGATGATGACGCCGCCAACACCCATGACTGGCTCGGCGATGAATGCCGCGACAGTATCTGGATTTTCTCGAAGTATCGCTTCTTCTAGACTTCGAGCGGCGGCTTGACCTATGCTTTCATCTCCCCTCAACTGACCTTCATAACGATATGGGTTTGGCGCAGGGATGTGAACAAATCCATCCATTGCGGGACCAAACATTGCCTGATATTTTTCAAGCCCTGTTGCAAATGTTGCGGCTAATGTAACGCCATGATACGAACCTTTACGAGCAATAACTTTATATTTGGTCGGCTTGCCTTTTCGCTTCCAATAATATCTTGCGGTTTTGAACGCGGAATCATTTGACTCAGAACCACCCGATGTAAATAAAGTTGTATTCAAACCTTCGTAAGCAAAACCTGCAAGTTTTTCTGCCAATTGGATAGAAGGCAAATTCGTCATGCCAGAAAAATTAGATGTGAACGCTAATTTTTGCATTTGGTCATAGGCGACTTTAGCAAGTTCTTCACGTCCATACCCAACATTGACATTCCACAAGCCAGCCATGCCATCCAGAATCTTTTTTCCATCTACGGTATAAAGCCACACGCCTTCACCGCGTTCAATGACTAAGGCGTTGGCATGTGTTTTGGGATGATAGACGGGATGTAATTGTTTTTTATCTTTTTCGAGCCATGTTTGAGACATTTTATTTTCTCCTAGAATATTCTATTTATCATTTTCTTCCCCACCCCTACCCCCTCCCCGACATACAGGGAGGGGAACTTGCTTATATTTTATTTTAATTCACTTATTTTCGAGCGTATCTGTTGAAGAACAAAAGGTAAGTTCTTTTCAACTTCTTTTGCTTTGACTCTTAATACATTTAATCCAATGAGCTCAAGAATTTCTTGTCTTGCTTGGTCTAATTCCACTTGATTATTATGCACAGAGCCATCTACTTCAATAATTAAACGATAAGGTGAATTATAAAAATCAACAATAAAGTTTCCAATCGGTTGCTGACGGCGAAATTTGTGTCCATCTAATTTCTTTCCACGCAATGCTTGCCAAAGGATATTTTCACTTTTGGTAGGTTCTTTACGAAACTGACGAGCAATCTCTATCATTTTTCTTTGCATTTCAGGTGAAACTTCAAGTCGTGGAAAATTATCTTTCATTTTATTACCTGCTCCCTTCCCCGTTTGTCGGGGAAGGGCTGGGGATGGGGCTAACCTAACACTTCCACATCATGCGGACCAGATTCTTTCAAGCCTGCTCCTGTCATACGCATGAAAATTGCTTTTTCTTGAAATTCTTCAATGGAATGTGCACCACTATAACTCATGCCTGATTGTAAGCCGCCGACGAGTTGAGTCAATACTTCACGCACTTTGCCACGATATGGCACTGCGGCTTCGACTCCCTCGGCTACATAATCTTCAATTTCTTCTTTTGTTAAATCGTTGCCTTCACGTTTGTTTCTTTCGATATTTGCGGTGAGTGATGCCATACCTCTTGACGCTTTATATTTATGACCTCTGCGAGTCATCATCATGCCTGGACTTTCGTCTGTGCCTGCCAACATGGAACCAATCATGACAGTGCTTGCACCTGCGGCAATGGCTTTAGCCACATCACCTGGGAAACGAATACCGCCATCAGCAATAATAGGAATTCCTGATTCTTTTGCAACCTTTGCGGATTCAATCACAGCCGTTAATTGCGGAACGCCTGAACCAGCAACTTGACGAGTAATACAAATAGAACCAGGTCCAACACCTACTTTGACAGAATCAACGCCTGCATCAATTAATCTTTTTGTTCCGTCAGCAGTAGCAACATTTCCGCCAATAACTTGTGCTTGCGGAAAATGCTTACGGATATTTTTTATCATTTCAATTTCTAAATGTGAATCGCCGTGAGCAATATCCACCACAATGCAATCAACGCCTACATTTAATATCGCTTCCACACGGCGCATTTCTTTATCCCGCACGCCAACTGCCGCACCAACTGCCAAACGCCCTTTTGAATCTTTGGTAGCAGTTGGGTATTTGATGATTTTCATAATATCTTTCAACGTCACCAAACCAGCCACTTTGCCATCGTTATCAATCAATGGTAATTTTTCAATGCGATGTTCATGCAATAATTTTTCCGCTTCACTTAGAGATGTATCTTTTGAAGCCGAGATAACATCTTTGGTCATAATTGCAGTTACGCTTTTGCTATCATCATGTTCAAATAATAAATCACGCGTGGTGACGATGCCAATTAGTTTTTCGTTTTTATCAATAATTAAAATGCCACCCGTTTCAGTTTCTTCAACCACACGCTTTACATCGCCCACAGAACTTTTTTCAGATAATGTAATTGGTTTATCCACAATAAATGATTCGGCTTTCTTCACTTTTTCAATTTGGCGAGTTTGTTCGGCAATCGTCATAAAACGATGAATGATGCCAATGCCACCTTCACGCGCCATCGCAATTGCCATTTCACTTTCCGTCACCACATCCATGTTCGCAGACACAATTGGGGCGTTCAAAAAAATTTTCTTGGTAAGCGGGCTTTTGGTCGAAAGCACGCGGCGTGAATCAATTTCGGAATATTGAGGCACGAGTAAAACATCGTCATAGGTCAGGGCGGTTTCTTGTAAAATTTTCATTTTATTTCTCCAATTTTGAAACGCCCGAATTATAATGCTAATAGCGGATAAGAAACGAATAAACGGATTTTGTCACGGATTCACGGAGTAAAACGGATTCGTTGAAACAGAATCAAGTTGCAGGTCAGAGATGAAGCGTGTCATTCGTTAGGAAAAATTGTCAGGTTTGAAATTTCAACAAGGAGACATTATGTCTGTAACAGCAGTGATTGGTTCGCAATGGGGGGATGAAGGCAAAGGCAAGGTTGTGGATTATTTAGCAGAGCAATCTGATTATGTGGCGCGCTTTAATGGCGGTAACAATGCAGGGCATACGGTGATTAATGAGTTTGGGACGTTTAAGATTCATTTGGTGCCATCTGGAATTTTTGCAAAAAATACAATTGGATTAATCGGTGGCGGTGTGGTGATTGACCCGCAAGTGTTGATTGATGAAATTGAAATGTTGAATAAAGCAGGCGTGGGTGTGGACGGAAGATTATTTATTTCACCACGTTCACATTTGATTATGCCGTATCATAAAATTTTAGATGGATTATATGAAGAAGCCAAAGGTGCAGGTGCAACTGGAACGACTCGCAGAGGCATTGGACCTGTGTTTGCGGATAAGGTCAGTTACAACGGCATTCGTTGGAGTGATTTTACAAGTGATACATTTGAAAAAAGATTATCTGTGCAAGTGGAATTGAAAAATAAAATCATCATCGCGTTGGGTGGTGACGAAATAAAGTATTCGCAAGTGCGTGAACAATATCGTGAATATTATTTGAAGATAAAACCATACATCAAAGAATTATTTTCATTGGTGCAAGATGGTTTGAAAACAAATAAAAACTTTTTGCTTGAACAAGCCATGGGAACATTTTTAGATACAGATTGGGGAACGTATCCATTTGTGACTGCATCCACAACGATTCCATCTGCCGCTTCGGCTGGACTGGGCATTCCACCAAAATATATTAACAATGTAATCGGTGTGACGAAAGCCTATACAACGCGTGTCGGTGCTGGACCTTTGCCCACAGAAATCACGGATACAAAAAGCGCAGTCTATGAACAATTTGGTGAAGTAGCCGCGACGACAGGACGAATCAGACGAGTCGGTTGGTTGGATTTGGAAATTGTGAGAACAGCCGTTGAATTAAGCGGCACAACAGAATTATGTTTAACAAAATTAGATGTATTAAGTGGTCTTGATGAAATTCAAGTGTGCGTGCGTTATGAATTAAGTTGTGACCCCGTGCGCTATGCGGATTTAGATTCTTACGGTTTGGAACAAATTGAACCTGTTTATAAAACTGTCGCAGGTTGGAAGGAAGATATCAGCAAAGCAAAATCGTTTGATGAATTACCTGTCAATGCAAAGAATTATGTGCGGATGATTGAAGAAGCGGCAGGGATTCCTGTTAA
This sequence comes from Anaerolineales bacterium, assembly GCA_016789365.1. GTDB lineage: Bacteria > Chloroflexota > Anaerolineae > Anaerolineales > Villigracilaceae > Villigracilis. Next base: position 7,461 of record JAEURH010000050.1, on the reverse strand, counting down.
GTGGATTGGTGTGGGTCCAGAACGAGATGCGACGATTAGAAGGTAGGAATTGGAATAAAGTAATCAGTGTTCAGTTATCAGAAGGAGAATTAAAATGCCTGAAATCATCAAACTATTCTTAGGCGAGTTGATATGATTACTTTTACATTTGCAGGAGATGAAGCAGGTGATGTGAGTTTGAATTTTGAAAAAGGCGCATCGCGTTATTTTGTACCTGTCTTAATTTCTACTCAAACGCCAGATATATTAAGGGAAACTCTTGCGGATTTAAGACAATCGCTTGGATTGCGTGACACACATGAATTTAAGTTTCATAAAATGACCGATGCCTCAATTCGCAACCGAGTATTTGAAACACTTGCTCATGCAAATTTTCAGGCTTGGGGTTTGGTAGTAGATAAAACTCGATTACCAAAAATCTTTGATAACACAGATAGCCTTACTACTTACACACATTTCATTACCGAATTGTTAGATATGATACCTGCAGAATTGCAAAAAGATGCAACGTTGATTTTGGACGAATTTGGTTCTACACCTGATTTTCGGACAGAACTTCGCCGTGCTATGATTAAAAGGCAGATGCCAAGATTATTCAAAAGAGTGATTATTCGCCCCTCAAATAGAGAATCTCTTATACAAATTGCTGATTTGGTTGCAGGCGCAATTATGCGTAGAGATAGCCAACATGATACGGATACTTTTGATATTATTTCAAGAAAAATTAAAAAGTTGGAATTTTATTACCCCTTAAAATAACCCGCCTCACTAGCCCGTGTCCTTCAACAGAAGGGGGCAGGCAGTCACAAGGACCACTTTTCGTGAGACAGGATGAGCGATCAAAACGCTTTTGACCATTGGTGTTAACCGTTGGCGAATTTATTATACATCAAGATAGGAAATCCGCAGAAGTGGAATATTAGTTTCTTTGAGAATGGTAAAATCAAATTATGCCTAAAAAAGATTATAGTCAATGGGATAAGAAAGAATTAATCGCCCACATTCAAAAGTTAGAAAAAAGAAAAAAATATGGTCTCGTGTGGGATGAAGAACGCACCCGCGAGCAATTTGAATTGGAAGCGTTAAACGCTTTGCCTGTTTTGACGGAAGTACCCGAATATGAAATTATAGACAGACAGACAGACAGACAGACTCACATTTTAATTGAAGGGGATAATTACCACGCGCTTTCTGTATTAAGTTATACCCACGAGAAAAAAATTGATGTTATTTATATTGACCCGCCATATAACCGTGGATTAAGGGATAGTAATGATTTCAGATATAACGATAAATATGTAGATAGAGAAGATTCTTTTCGCCATAGCAAATGGCTTTCTTTCATGGCAAAAAGACTGTCACTAGCTAGAAATTTACTAAAGGAATCAGGGGTAATTTTTATTTCTATCGATGACAATGAATTGGCTCAATTAAAATTATTAATGGATGAGATTTTTGGTGAAGAAAACTACAAAAATACTATCATTATTAGACGTGGGGCAAAAAATGTGCAAGCTCAGTTTGACACTATTGACAAATTATCAAGCGGGTATGAGTATGTTTTATTTTATGCAAGATCAAAATCTCAAAGATTCCCTAAAATGGTTAAAGAATTGGAGCAGTCAAAACAAGGTGGATGGAACAATCATTGGAGAGGTACAGATCGTCCAACTATGCGTTATGAGCTTTTAGGAATTAAGCCTAAAACTGGTCAGTGGAGATGGGGAGAAGAAAGAAGTTTGATAGCAATAGAAAATTACAAACAAATGCTCAAAGATGTTGGCAAAAAAGAATTAACTCAAGAAAAAATCGATAATTGGTTTATTGCAAAACTGAATGAAACAGGCGAAGAAATGGATATGCTTAGGCTCTCTAAAAATGGAAAGCCAGAGCATTATATTCCTCCTGCCGATACGACATTATTAAATGATGTATGGTTTGATTTTTCTCCTAACAGCACAAGTGTTTTGAAATCTGTTTTTGGTAAAAAGGTCTTTGATAACCCCAAGCCTTTAGAATTAATAAAACGAGCTTGTAATTTTGCAAATAAGGATGCAGTTATTGTAGATTTTTTCGCTGGCAGTGGCACAACAGCACATGCTGTTTTTGAAATGAATAATGAAGACGGAGGAACAAGGCAAGTAATTTCAGCAACAAATAATGAAAATAACATCTGCACAGAAGTTTGTTATCCACGCTTAAAGAAAGTAATAAAAGGTTATGCTTCTAAGAGTAAGAAAAAATTCAAAGGTCTTGGGGGAAACTTGAAATATTATCGTACTTCGTTTGTACCTGCTGAATCAAGTGATGAAAATAAAGAGATTCTCACTCGAAAATCGGTAGAAATGTTATGCCTGCGAGAAAATACTTTTGAATTTGTCACTGAAACCGATACATGGAAAATTTATAAAAACCAAAATCAATATACTGCCATTCTATTTGACCAACTTTCTATTCCAGACTTAAAAGAAGAGCTTGCTAAATTTGATAAACCCATCAGCGTTTATATCTTTTCGCTTGAAGATGATAACTTTATTAATGAGTTTGTAGATATGAGAGGCAAAGTTAAAGTTTGTTCAATTCCAGAAGCCATTTTGCGCGTGTATCGGAGAATTTACAAATGATACAGGAATTCAAATTTCAAGAAGATGCTATTAAAGAATTGTTTAATAAAACAAACCGCTTGCTTGAATTTAATGGCAACAAAACGATTATTTTCAAAGCACCCACTGGCTCTGGCAAAACTGAAATGATGGCGATGTTTCTGCAAAAATTAGTCGAATATCGAGATGACCAGAAAAAATTTGCCTTTATTTGGACAGCACCACGACAATTACATATTCAGTCAAAAGAACGGCTTGAAAAAAGTTATTCCGATTCAAAAGCATTAAAGTGTGTTTATTTTGAAGATTTACTAGACCGTCAAATTAATGATAATGAAATTTTATTTTTGAATTGGGAAAGTATCAATAAAACAGATAATGTGTATATTAGAGAAAACGAACAAGATTTTAATCTCTCGGCGATTTTAGAGAATACTCGTGATGCAGGTAGAAATATTGTTTTAGTGATTGATGAAAGTCATCATTCATCGAAAACTGAAACCTCACAAGAATTAATCCAACTCATTGACCCAAAAGTAACCATTGAAGTCTCCGCCACACCGAATATGCAAGGCGATGAAAATGTGACAGTGCAAAGAGAAGAAGTGGTCAAGGCTGGGTTAATCAAAGAATTTATTGTGATTAATCCAGAATTTCAAAATGAAATTACAAAGCAAACTGCTGATACTCTTTCGTTTACTAGCAAAGGCGAAGAAAATACCGATGAATTTGTTTTGAGAAAAGCAATTGAAAAACGAGAAGAATTAGCAAAGGGCTTTCAGGAATTAGGAATTAATGTTAATCCGCTCTTGTTAATTCAATTGCCCGACAGAAAACAAGGTGAAGAAGATTTCAAAGAAGAAATTGAAAAGATTTTGGAAAAGAATCACAAAATCACAGTCAAAAACGGAAAACTTGCAATTTATCTATCAGAAGATAAAGAAAATCTTGAAAATATTTCAAGAAATGATAGTGAAGTGGAAGTGATGATTTTCAAGCAAGCCATTGCATTAGGTTGGGATTGTCCGCGTGCTTCAATTTTGGCTTTATTCCGCGATTGGAAAAGTATTCAATTTTCAGTCCAAACCGTTGGGCGTATTTTGCGAATGCCTGAATTAAAACATTATGACAATGAAGAATTAAATACTGCTTTTGTTTACACCAGCTTGCAAGATTTGTCTATTATTGAAGATATTACAGGAAAATATTTCACCATTCGATATGCAAGCCGTAAAAAAGATTATAAATCTATTGAATTGAAATCGTTTCATGCCAAGAGGTTTAGAGAAGAAACACGTCTTAATCCAGATTTTATTCGTCACTTCTTGCAAGTTGCTGACAAAATGGATTTGAAAAATAAAATAAAAATGAACAGTCAGGATGTAAGTGTTCAATTACTTTCGGATGGAAAAATCCAAGATATTGATAAACATCATCAAGTTTCGGATGTTCAACATGTGCAACGTAAACAGACTGTAACTGAAATTCAAAAAATATTTGATGCCTTTGCTCGCGAAAGTTTACTTCCTGATTTTTTCCCTGAAATGCGCTCTGTTGGCAGAGTCAAAGATGCGATTCATAACTTTTTCAAAGTTAAGTTCCCCAAAGAATTTACAACTGCAAGTACGCGTGGTCAAGTGATTGTATTGGCAAAAGAAAATATACAATTATTTCGCAATGCCATAGACCAAGCCAAAAAGATTTATGCAGAAAATGTAGGAAAACAAAAACGTGAAATGGTCGCAAATGATAAATGGGAAGTTCCATTTTCACGAAAATATGATAATCGTTTTAGTAAAAAGGATTATAAAAAATCGGTTTTGCAACCATATTTCCAACCTGATAACGCACCAGAAACCGAAAAGAAATTTGCAGAATTTTTGAATAACACGCATAAAAACGTGGAATGGTTTTTCAAAAACGGAGAATCAGATGGCACATCATTTGCTATTAAATATAAAGATGATTCTGGCGAAGAAAAACTTTTTTTTGTAGATTGGATTGTGAAGTACAAAAACGGTCAAATTGGCTTGTATGATACAAAAGAAGGCATTACTGCTCAAACAGCAAAATATAGAGCAGAAGGACTCGCCTCTTATATCAAATCGGAAAATAAAAAAGGAAAGAAACTAGTTGGCGGAATTGTTGCGCCAAAAGATAAAACTTGGCGATTAAACAATAAAGAAAAATATGATTACTCAGAAGACCTCAAAGGTTGGGAATATTTAGAGTAAAAGTTATATATTTCGTTATTAAGGTGACAGTTACTTTTGCGAAGCACCCCGCAGCGAAGCGGAGCGGGCTAAGTGACTGTCACCTTGTTTTATGTTAAGATGTCTCGAATTTTCTTACAAAGGAATCTACATTGAAACCTCAACGCTCAAAAATCGGATTAATTTTATTAGCATTCATCGCCTTTATCTCACTAGGTCTGCCAGATGGTTTGCTTGGAATCGCATGGCCCTCTATTCGAGAACATTTTTCGCTTCGTCTTGATGCGCTTGGCATTTTATTATTCGCCAGCACTGCGGGTTACATGACTTCCAGTTTTTTCAGTGGTCAAGTCATTTCCAAATTAGGCGTTGGAAAAACATTAGCCTTAAGTTGTTTGCTGACCAGTGTCAGTTTAATCGGTTATACCGTTGCTCCATTTTGGTGGGTTATGGTTTTGTTAGGTGTTGTGGCTGGTTTGGGCGCAGGCGCAATTGATGCAGGTCTTAACACCTACATCGCCTCAAATTTTGGTGAAGGCTTAATGCAATGGCTCCATGCCAGTTATGGCGTTGGCGTTACTTCAGGTCCAATCATTATGACGGTTGGATTAAATGTATATTACGCTTGGCAATGGGGTTATACAAACGTCGGCATTGCCCAACTTCTTTTAGCAATCTGTTTCTTTTTTACAATTTCGATGTGGACTCAAAAAGAACATGCCCAAGAAAAAAAACTAACCGATTATCAAACCCCGATTTCAGAAACGCTTCGTCAACCAAAAGTGTGGATGAGTCTTCTGCTCTTCTTCATTTATGTTGGCATTGAAGTTTCATTTGGCACTTGGACATATTCGCTTCTGACTCTGTCTCGAAATGTTTCTACACAAGTAGCAGGGTACTGGGCTGGGAGTTATTGGGCAACCTTTACGATTGGAAGAATCTTAGCAGGCTTGCTCACTCGCCGTTTCGGAGTAGAAAGATTAGTTTTGGCTGGTCAATTATCCGCTACGGCTGGATGCGTTTTATTATGGTGGAATCCATTTCCCACAGCCAGCATCATAGCCGTATCTATTATTGGATTTTCCCTATCACCTATTTTTGCAGGGTTCATGTCAGGCACAAGTTCGCGCGTAGGTGAACATCATGCCGCCAACACGATTGGAATGCAAGTGAGTGTATCTGGCTTAGGCGCGGCGACAATCCCAGCCTTAGCAGGTGTATTGGCTCAAAATATTTCGTTAGAAGCAATTCCTGTCTATCTCACATTTCTTTTTGTGATATTAATTATGTTGTATTATTTCAGTTCAACAAGAAATATGAAGGAGAATGAATATGTCCGAAATCAAATATGAAATTATCAAAACGATAGGCGTGTTATCCAAATCCGCAAGTGGCTGGATGAAAGAAGTGAATCTAATCAGTTGGAATGACCGTGAGCCAAAATACGACATCCGTGATTGGTCAGCAGACCATAGCAAAATGGGCAAAGGCGTGACGTTAACAAAAGAAGAATTGTCCGCGCTGAAAGAGTTGTTAAATAAATTTGATGGTTAATTCAAGTGCGTCGCGCTTCTGGTATAGATGTATCTCTCAAAGCAAAAGAATTTGCTACTAAAATTCGCTTTGCCATGAAAGCGCTACAGACCCGCGTTCACGGGATAAAAGATGAAAAAAACTTAAGAAAAACGCGTTTTTTGCCTTATATTCCCCCAAATGGTTGATACATTTTTGCTTTTTATTCTATTATGGTTGGGATGCAAGTAATCCAAATTTAATATATGGAGGCACAAAATGAATATCTTAGTATGGATTATCTTTGGGGCACTCGCTGGTTGGATTGCGAGTATCGTGATGGGCAAAAACAGACAAATGGGCGCACTCGCCAACATTATTGTTGGTATCATTGGTGCGTTCATCGGCGGTTGGATTATGAATCAATTCGGTGCCGCTGGTGTTACTGGCTTCAACTTAAACAGTTTGCTGGTAGCGATTCTTGGGGCAATCGTCTTACTCTTTGTGATTGGCTTAGTTCGTCGCTAATAAAACACAAATCAAATGTAATAAAAAAATCGCGATATATATCGCGATTTTTTTATTTGTAAGAACATCTTTTCTAGGGTTATAATTGAAACATAAATAATTTTTCGGAGGCTCACATGGACTTAATGCAAGTAGTTATATGGATATTTTTCGGCGGCATTGCAGGCTGGATTGCCAGCATTATCATGGGCAAAAACAAAAAGATTAACGGAATCGCCAATGTCATTTATGGCATCGTCGGTGCATTTTTAGGTGGCGCCATTATGAATTATTTTGGCTATCAAGGCGTGAATGGCTTTAACTTTTGGAGTCTGCTCGTGGCAGTGCTTGGAGCTTCGGTATTGATTTTTGTTGTGAGCCTGCTCACTAACAAATAAATTGAAATTCATACAAAAGAGCCATGCAATTTGCATGGCTCTTTTATAAATAGGATAGTTCATCATGTCAAAATTTTCAATTCCACAAGAATGGCGAAATATTTTCTGGGGCGGAATTTTCATTTATGTCATTGCAAATATTTATCTCATTAGTATTGGTGAAAATATTGGCACACTCGCTTTGTTTTTAGGCAGAACACTATATTACGCTTTATTGATTTGGTTAAC
>JAEURH010000004.1 GCA_016789365.1 Anaerolineales bacterium | reverse complement strand
AGTTGTAATTTTTCAAGTGACTCACGTAACTCTGTGTAATCATCTGCTTCGACGGGATAAATACCCGCGAACACCATCGGCTTGGGTGTGAAATATCCGGGCAAAGGCTCAGCCGCAGGTGCAGAAGCAACTGTAATCGTGTCACCGACGCGGCATTCATGTACAGTTTTAAATCCTGTTGCAATATATCCAACTTCGCCAGAACCAATCCTATCCACTGGTTTCATGGAGGGCGAAAAAATTCCAATTTCAACGGGGCGTAAATCCATATCCGTTGCAAAGGTACGAAGCACATCATTACTTTTGATTGTGCCTTCAACAACACGAACATAAGCAACAACGCCTTTATACGAATCATAATGCGCGTCAAAAATTAACGCACGCAATGGTTCGTTATCGGCATCTTTTGGAGGCGGAACACGTTCAACGATTGCTTCAAGAATCGCTTCGACGTTGATACCTTCTTTTGCTGAGACGCGAAGAACCGCATCGGGGTCTACCCCCAGCAGGCTACCGACATCCTCAGCCACTTCATCGGGGCGAGCGGATGGTAAATCAATTTTGTTAATGACGGGGACAATTTCTAAGTCGGCGTTCAAAGCTTGATATAAATTCGCAAGCGTTTGCGCTTCAATGCCTTGTGTTGCATCCACAACTAAAATTGCGCCTTCACAAGCTTTGAGCGCACGGCTGACTTCATAACCAAAGTCCACATGCCCGGGTGTGTCAATCAAATTAATTTCATAGCGTTGGTTATCTTTGGCGTTGTAATACATGCGCACGGCGGATGCTTTAATCGTCACGCCTTTTTCTTTTTCCAAGTCCATCGAGTCTAAGGCTTGCTCGGTCATGTCGCGTTCAGAGATTGCGCCTGTTAATTGAAGCAGGCGGTCTGCGAGTGTAGATTTGCCATGGTCCACATGGGCGATGATACAAAAGTTACGAATGTGTTGAGTCATATTTGCGGGCGCAAGTATAACCGATTAAAAAGCGTATCTTAACCCTGTATAGTGGGTTTTTTCTATAAAATGAACTGTCGCTTCTTTGGTACATTGTAGAATGGAGGATTGCCATGAACGTCAAAGCGATAAATTCTTCTGTAAGTTTTACTCAAAAACTTCGAACATTTTTTGTATGGGCAGGGTGGTTGGCAATTGTAATTCCCTCTATTGTATTTAGTATACATAGTTCTTTTAGTTTATCTGCGTATGAGTTGGAAATTGAAAAATGGGTATATGGTTATATTAACTTTGGGTCGTTTGTAGTCGGTTTAATAGCCGCCATTATCATTATGTGGCGTAAATCGAAAGAATGGTTAGGAGTCGTTGTTTCTTTAATGCTTGTCACATGTACAAGCACCAGCGATGGTTTTGCTTTTTGGTCAGCACTTGGTATCGGAGGTGAGGATTTTAACATATTCATTTCTTTTTTCTTATCTCTCTTTTATACCTTGCTATTTTCTATCCTGCTTTTATGTGTTTTGCTTATCTTTCCAAATGGAAAATGGGTACCCAATTGGACGCGCTGGTTTTTTGTTTTGAGTCTGATTGGAATATTTACTTTACCTGTTTATTTGTGTATAACAGTTTTCCTTGTACAGGGCATGGATGACCAAACACAAAGTTTATTCTTAAATAAACTACCCGAACTGTTTCGCCTAGGTGTACTTGGTATAGGTGCTCTAGCACAAATATATCGTTTGTTTGTGACTAAAGATTCTCTTGAACGTCAGCAATTAAAGTGGATTGCCCTTTCATTAGTTGGTATGACCTTTTTCTACATTTTATATTGGCTAAAATTTTTATTTATAGAAACCAATTCAAGTTCATTCATAGATATTACTCTTTTCTCGCTTATGTTGTTTTTTACCTATAGTTTCATTATCACCTTTGCAATCTCTGCACTTCGTTACCGCATTTGGGATATTGACATTGTTATTAACAAAACTTTGGTTTATAGCGGGCTAACTACCATTTTGGGCGCGGTTGGTATTTCAGGTGCTGTTCTTTTTGAATTGTATGCAAAAGAATACTTCAATCAAAATTCCCCATTTATTGGTTTAATTATTATTTTTCCACTGGCATTGTTATTTGTGCCGTTACGCGATAGCCTGCAAAATTTTGTAGATAAGCATTTCAAACCAGAAGAGATAGATTTCAGTGGAAGTATTGTTGAGTTTTCGCCAGAAGCGCAGTTAATGTTAACTTCTAGTGATATTTTAAAAATCCTTGCGCGACAAATTAAAGAGCAATTAGATGTTTTAGAAGTAGAAATTTATCTCAAACATGAAAACGGAAGTTTATTTTTGAGCGAGCCCATGCCTGATTCAGGAGCAGCACCTTACATTAACATCAATGAAAAGGAGCGCCTCATACTAGAAAAAGGAGATGTACTTGTACCTGCGGATACCTCTCAGTATTCATTGTATTTGCCACTAACCTTGAAACGTGCATCTAAACCAGAATTTCTTGGTGTAATAGCTTTAGGGTTAAGAGAAAATGGTATTGGATATTCTTCTTCTGTCTTGAAAAGTTTGAAAAAATTTGGAGTTGAAGCAGGTAAAGTTCTCTATATTGCTAAACTGCGTGAAAGCACAGGGAAAAATATTTTGGAACGCTTAGCATCACTTGAACGAGGTTTAGTTAATTTGAAAACAGATTTAGCGTAATAAAAAGAGGCTGTCCTTTGACAGCCTCTTTTTATTAATAAGTTTTTGTTTCCATGGTTTCCACAATGTCTACTTGTGGATTCATCATAATCGTACCTTCTACTCGTGACCAAACTGTGCGCATGGCATTTAATAATGCTTCGGCTTCTTGGGCGGTGTCAAATTCAAGGTCAATCATCACATGGTTAGGGTTAGCGACCGGGCGTAGAATTTGATAACGGCGCACGCCCATTTTTTTACGACCAACAGGGTCACTATCAAAGGCTTGCTTCCAACGTTCATAACTAGGGACAGGGTGTTCAATTCGCAACATGTACATAAGGTTCTCCTTTTTAGAAAGTTGCTTATATTCAATAAAGTGATACTGTATTGAATATTGATATGATAAAATGAAATAAGAGAACTGTCAAGAGATATGCCTCCCCAAAAACAGACCAAACGCAAATATGATTCAAGCCGCCGTAAAGCCCAGGCTTTTGAAACGCATCAACAGATTCTCGAAGCGGCTGATAGACTTTTTACTATCAATGGTTATTCGGGAACTTCAATTGAAGCGATTGCTCAAAAAGCAAGTGTTGCCCCCGAGACAATTTATGTAACATTTAAAAATAAGAAGACGATTCTTTCAATGTTAATTAAAACTTCTATTCTTGGGGATGATGACAATCCTGTTCCAGTCATGTTGCGAGAACAAATTAGAGAAGTGGCTGAAGAAAAAAATCAAAAGCGGCAGATTCAAATGTTTGCAAAACGAATTCATTTATTAATGTCTCGTGTTGCGCAATTACTTGAAGTGATGAAGAGTGCATCTAAAACAGAACCTGAAATTAAACGTCTATCAAAAAAGTATGCAGATGGCAGATTTCACGGCATGGGATTTTTTATAGATTGCGTTATGGCAAATGGCGTATTACGAAACAAACTAGATAAACTAACAGCCACTGAAACCGTTTGGTTATTAACCAGTGCAGAAGTTTATAACTTGTTGATTGTAGAGCGCGGTTGGTCAGGCGAAGAATATGAAGTTTGGTTGTCACAAACACTTACAGATTTTTTACTTCCTTAAATAAAAAAAAGACCGACTGATGTCGGTCTTTTTTTATAAATTTTACTTTACCAAATTTCTTAGCACGGTATGCAAAATTCCGCCGTTGCGATAGTAATTCACTTCAACATCTGTATTCAACAAAACAGTAGCTTTGAATTCAATCACTTTGCCATCAGATTTTTTGGCTTTGACAGTTAATTCACTCTTCGGCTTGATGTTGTTATCTAAACCTTCGATGTCGAACACTTCGCTTCCATCCAGACCGAGAGACTCGGCATTTTGACCCTCAGCGAATCTTAACGGGAGGACTCCCATGCCCACCAAATTAGAACGATGAATGCGTTCAAATGATTCAGCAATGACTGCTTTCACGCCTTGCAGTAATGGACCCTTCGCCGCCCAGTCACGACTGGAACCTGTGCCGTATTCTTTGCCTGCTAAAATAATCGTTGGAATGTTGGCTTCAATGTATTTCATCGCCGCATCAAAAATAGACATGACTTCACCAGAAATGTGATGCTTCGTCCAATTGCCTTCTTTAGGTGCAACCAGTTGATTTTTTAAGCGGATGTTTGCAAATGTACCGCGTGCCATCACTTGGTCGTTACCACGGCGCGCACCATACGAATTGAAATATTGTGGAGCCACATCTTTTTCTTGCAAGAATTTTCCAGCAGGTGAATCAACGGCAATGTTGCCAGCAGGTGATATATGGTCTGTGGTGATGGAGTCACCGAACATGCCTAACACACGCGCAGATTTAATTTCTTTGATTCCATCCAGTTCTAATGAAATGTTTTGGAAATAAGGTGGATGATGAATGTATGTAGAAGTTTCATTCCATTCATATAAATCGCCACCAGAGACTTCAATTTCTTTCCACATGTCTGAGCCGCCGAACACGTCAGCATATCTTTCTTTGAACATCTCGGCTTTGACGTTGACTGCAATGATGTCACTAATTTCTTTTTGAGTGGGCCATAAATCTTTAAGATAGACTGGCGAGCCATTTTCATCTGTGCCGAGTGGTTCTTTTTCTAAATCAATATCAACTGTGCCAGCCAAAGCATACGCCACCACCAATGGAGGTGATGCTAAATAATTTGCTTTGACAAGTGGATGAACACGCCCTTCAAAATTTCTATTGCCTGAAATTACCGCCGCGGCGACTAAGTCTGAGCCTGTGACTGCTTTGGCAACTTCACCTGGAAGTGGACCTGAGTTTCCGATACAAGTGGTACATCCATACGCAATGACGTTGAAGCCAAGTTGTGAAAGTGGTTCAATCAAACCTGCTTTATCAAGGTATTCTGTCACTACACGAGAGCCTGGGGCTAACGATGTTTTGACGTAAGGTTTTACTTGTAAACCTTTTTCAACGGCTTTCTTGGCGACTAAACCTGCCGCAACTAAAACAGATGGATTGGATGTATTCGTACAAGATGTAATCGCCGCAATGACGACTGCACCATGTTTCATTTTTTGTGTGCCACCATTTGTTCCGAATTTGGCTTCACGAGTTAAAGCCTCACCAGTGAGTTCATAGCCTCTGTCTTTGACTGGAGCCGTCAATGCTTTTTGAAAAGTCTCTTTCATATCCGTCAAAGCGACTCTATCTTGCGGACGTTTGGGACCTGCTAATGATGGAACAACTGAGGCTAAATCTAATTCGAGGGTGTCTGTAAATTCTGGGTCTGGACTATTGGCTTCGCGGAAGAGTCCTTGCTCGCGTAAATAGGCTTGGGTTAAGTCAATGGTTTGTTGTGAGCGACCAGTTAGGCGCATGTAACGAAGCGTTTCTTCATCAACAGGGAAGTAACCCATAGTAGCACCATATTCAGGAGCCATGTTTCCAATTGTGGCGCGGTCAGTCAGTGACATGCTATTTAAACCATCGCCATAAAATTCAACGAACTTATCAACCACACCTTTTTTGCGAAGCATTTGTGTAACGGTTAAAACCAAATCGGTGGCGGTGACACCATCACGAAGTTTTCCGTAAAGTTTGAAACCGATAACATCAGGAAGCAACATATCCATTGGTTGACCCAACATGACGGCTTCGGCTTCGATACCACCAACGCCCCAACCCACAACGCCGAGACCATTAATCATGGTCGTATGTGAATCAGTTCCGACTAATGTATCTGGAAATGCTAATGTTTCTTTATCAACTTGTTTCGTCATTACAACTTCGGCAAGATTTTCAAGATTGACTTGATGCACAATGCCTGTCATTGGAGGAACAACGCGGAAGTTGCTAAATGCTTTTTGTCCCCATTTGAGAAATTCGTAGCGTTCACGATTTCGTAAAAATTCCATTTCGGTGTTGCGATTCAACGCATCGGCTGTAGCGAAGAAATCAACTTGCACAGAATGGTCAATGACTAAATCTACCGGCACAAGTGGATTAATTTTCTTTGGGTCGCCGCCTAACCTTGCAACGGCGGCGCGCATGGCGGCTAAATCTACAATGGCAGGCACGCCGGTAAAATCTTGCATCACCACTCTGCCCGGTAAAAATGGAATGCCGGGGCGCGTGCCTTGTGGAGTCCACGAGGCGATGTTTTTTACATCATTTTGTTTAATTTCTACATCGTTGCATTGACGAAGTGCGGCTTCTAATAGAATGCGTATCGAATAAGGTAGTTTGTTTAATTTTGTTAAACCAGCCTTTTCGAGTGCATCAAGCCGATAGATGGTGTATTCTTTTTTTCCGACCTTTAATACATCACGCGAGTTAAATAAATCTTTCATAGGTTTCTCCTTTTGGTATAAATTTCACCGAAGAACACAAAGGAGCGCCTTTGTCATCCTTGATTTTTTATTTACTAGCCCCATCCCCAGCCCTTCCCCGATAAACGGGGAAGGGGGCAGTCCCCTCTCCTTTTAGGGAGAGGGCTAGGGTGAGGGTTTATATCTTCAATTCTTTCTTCAATAAATTAGTCAATTTTTCTTTTTCTTCATCACTCAAAAATGCGGATTGTGCCGCAAGTAAGACAGATTTTTTCAAATCATCAAGTTTTACATTTAATTTATCACAAGCAATTTGATATTCATTTGCCAATGTGATTCTTGAAATGCTGGGGTCATCGGTATTGATTGTCACCTTCAACCCTTTTTCCATCATCTTCGCTAACGGATGTACTTCCAAAGCATTCACCACACCCGATTGAAAATTACTGGTCACGCAAACTTCAAAAGTAGTACCACGTTCTTTGGCAAGCGACACAACTGAGTCATCTTCTAAGACGCGCACACCATGACCAATTCTTTCGGCACCTAGATTCTCAATCGCCTCTTGCACATTGGAAGCAGGTCCCCACTCCCCAGCATGAATCGTTACGTGTAAACCTGATTCGCGTGCTTCTTTGAAAATCCCATAAAACGGGCTGGATGGAAATTCTGCTTCATTGCCTGCTAAATCTAACCCCATTAAACCATGTTTCATGTGGTCAACTGCCAACCATGCCACTTGTTCTGCAAGGTCTGGGCTTTCGTGGCGATTCACAGAAGCAATCAAACTGACTTTGATTTTATGTTTCTTTGCTGCTTCTTGCGAACTTGTAATAACCCAATCCATCACATCATGTAACGGAAAGCCTTCGGCGCGACTCAATGCAACGGGCGTAAAACGCAACTCCAAATAGCGGATGTTATCTTTCGCGGCATCTTCCACCGCTTCGGCAGAAACGCGATGAATTACATCTGGCGATTTATAAAACAAACGAAGCGTCTTAAATTTTTCAAGAAAATTTGTAAACGTCATCGGGTCTTGGTCTTGCACTTGCACCAGCCCGCTCAAATTCAACATTGAGACAGGCACCGTAACCCCATGTTTTTGAGCAATATCTAGCATCGTTGCCAAACGCAAAGAACCTTCCAAATGGCGATGCAAATCAACCTTTGGAAGAATCACATACTTGTTAAGGGGAGCAGTGTCGTCCGAAAACAAATCTGCCTCAATAAACTAGTCAACTAGTTCACTAGTTAGCTAGTCAACTAGTTAATTCCTTCGTCGTCTTTTCTTTTTACTACTTGATGCGCCTTCACCAATTTGCACCGATGTATCACTTGGCACATGAGCAACTTCGGCAGTTTCAAGTGGTGTAATTTCCACACGGCGAGGTCTTGCCGCAAATGCACGCCCAATCACCAACCCGCGCACATCTTCTAACAACTGCGCAAACATCTCCGAAGCCTGACTCTTATATTGTACCAGCGGGTCACGCTGTCCGTAAGCCTCCAACCCAATTGAAACACGCAAGGCTTCTACTTTTGTCAGATATTCAACCCACAATTCACTGAATGCACCCAATAACAATTGGCGATGATTTTCATTTAAGATGTATCTTCCCAATGCTCTTGATAAAGATTCCGCTTCAGACTTGCTCAAACTTGATACTGCTTCGTTGAGTTTTTCTTCTCCGAAAGCCATTTTCGCCGCAACCCCAAAATCCGCAATCCTAGCCGCATTTTGTTTTAATTCCATAAACCTGAGTTCACCCAAAGTTTCTTGTAAAACTTTTTCGGCTGTCTCTAAATGATTCATCACATCTTCGATCACTTCTTCGCTATCTTTGCCTTCTAACAATTGCGCGGCATAAAACGCATAAGTAAAGCGATTAAAAATCTGCTTCACTTGTTTATGTGTCTTTTGGTCAAAAGCAGTGCGTGTGCCTTGTGATAACGTCAACAACAGACGTAATTTACCAGCATCTGTGCTAATGTCTTCTCTTTGTAACAAAACATCAATATCACGCGCTATTTGATTATTAAGTCGTTCGCGTTTTTTATCAAAGGCTTCACGAGTTGTATATAACAAAATATCGGCTAACTCATCCCAATCCGAAGGCAATGGATTTTGTAATTGCAACTGCTCACCCAAACGATTTTGAATCGCACCAATCACGCGCGTTGCATTGATTTTTGTCAATTCATTGGCAACCATCTCTTGAATAGTTTCTTTCGCATCTTCGGGGTCATCTGCCAACATTTTTTGGGTTTCATTATTAAATCTTAACGGCAAGCGTGCCAACGCATTAATCTCTTCTTGAATCTTTTGCGGACGTGGCATTTCTTCCATATCACGCAATGTTTGGAAGTACGCATCCAACGCATCTTCACGGTCAGAGATTTGGGTATCTAAACTTTCTTGTGTTCTGTTGATTAAATTTTCAATCGCCTTATTCGCGTGAGCATATTCTGCTTCGATAGATTTTGAAATAATGTCTAAGGTTGCAGGTCGTAGGTCAGAGCCAATTTGATTCAGTAAAAGTTTGAATCCGTAAGATGGATACAAACCATCTTTCGATTCAAAAGCAGGTTGCACTTGGTCAAGCCAAGCGATTAAACGCCACGCGCCTTCTTCATCTGCCAAACCTGCTTCCACACGTTTGGTCACTTCGGCTTCAAGCATTTCATTGACATCATCGCTCAAATCTTCTTTAACGAAGATGCGGTCACGTTGGTCATAAATTTGCTGACGTTGTTTATTCAAGACATCATCATATTCGAGCAAGTGTTTACGAACATCAAAGTTCGCGCCTTCCACACGAGTCTGTGAACCTTCAATAATATTGCTCACCAAACGCACTTCTAATGGAAGTGAATCATCCACTTTGAGGCGACCCATTAAACTACCAACTTGGTCACCACCGAATAAACGCATCAAATCATCTTGCATCGAAAGATAAAAGCGTGAAGAGCCTGGGTCGCCTTGGCGGGCGGCACGTCCGCGTAACTGATTATCAATACGGCGGGCTTCATGGCGTTCAGAACCAATGACGTGTAATCCGCCTAATTCTTTCACACGTTCCATATCTTCAAAATATTGCAAGAACAATTTTATTTCGGCTTCATACAAACCAAAATTCGATGAATCCATTTTTTGCAAGGCTTCACGACGTTCTTGTAAGGTCATATCAAATGGGTCTTCATAACCTGCTTTGTTCAAAACGCGATTCACAGCCGAGATAACTTCTTCGGCAATTTCACCACCGAGTTTAATATCGACACCACGCCCTGCCATGTTGGTCGCAATTGTCACAGCACCGAATGCACCTGCACCAGCAATGATTTGCGATTCTTCGGTATGCTTGCGTGCATTCAACACTTGATGCGGAATTCCACCTTGAAAAATTTTCTTCAATCTATCTTTTGCAGAATCAGGCAAGTTCAATAAAGATAAAAGTGTTTGTAAATTATTTTCATCGTCCAAACTGATGTTGGTTAATCCATGCGGTTTGATGAACGCCCGCAAAGCATCAGGCGTAATCTTATCTATCGGTTCATTGAACGGCACGAGGTCAGTAATGAGGCGTCCGTCTTCTTCTAAATTATTTGCACGCAGATAATGGTCACGCACCAAAGCATATTGCATCAAACGTCTTACAGGTTCGGCTTTGAGTCGATTCGATAATCTTTCAGAAGAATCAACCGATGTTGTACCCACCAACAACGGGCGACCCAACGCATGAAAACGAATAATTTCAGTAACAATCGCGCGCAATTTCGCTTCGACTGTTTTGAAAATCATATCGGGATAATCTTTACGACGATAAAAGAGCGGTGTATCTTCGCCTGCTTTTGCAAAATACGAATAGGTATAACCTTCTTCATCTTTTGATTTGATTTCAACCAACGGCGAATCTTTTCCATAACTTTGATATTCAAGGTTTGGCGCAACGGGTGCAACTTCTAATTTATAAATTTTATTAAATTCTTCGGCTTCGGTTAATGCAGTACCGGTCATGCCTGCTAGTTTTTGATACATGCGGAAATAATTTTGCAATGTGACCGTAGCATACGTAACAGATTCAGGCTCAACTTTTACGCCTTCTTTCGCTTCAACTGCTTGATGCAAGCCATCACTCCATCTGCGACCTGGCATCAAACGTCCAGTAAATTCATCAACGATGACGACTTTGCCACCTTGCACCAAATAATCTTTATTACGATGAAACAAATATTGTGCGCGTAATGCTTGTTGAAGATAACCCATGAGCCGTGCTTGTTCTGGACTTAAATCTTCGGGTCTTTCTGGGTCGAGAAGTTGGGTGCCCAAAATGGCTTCCACTCGGCTGACACCAATTTCAGTTAAATTGATGTTGCGATTCTTTTCTTCCATTTCATAATCTTCGGGCTTGAGTTGTTTCACTACTTGCGCCATGCGACCATACCATTCTAAATCACCAGAAGCGGGACCAGAAATAATTAACGGCGTGCGGGCTTCATCAATTAATACATTATCTACTTCATCTACAATCGCAAAGTAATGACCCCGTTGCACACGGTCAGTGAGGCGCATGGTCATGTTATCGCGCAGATAATCAAAACCAAATTCAGAATTTGTACCAAAGGTTACATCGGCTTTATAGGCTTCAACTCTATCCACCATTCTTAAATGGCGTTGGTCTTCATGCGGTGATTCTTTTTCAAAATCAACAATGAATGCTTTTTTGCCATTCTCGGTCACTGCCGCCATTTGCAACACACCAACCGACAAACCAAGTGCGTTATAAATCGGCGCCATCCAACGCGCATCACGGCGTGCTAAATAATCATTGACCGTGACCAAATGAATGTCACGCCCTGTCAGTGCATTCAAATAAACTGGCATCGTAGCAACTAATGTTTTGCCTTCACCTGTGCGCATTTCAGCGATATTGCCGTGATGCAACGCCGCACCACCAATGATTTGCACATCATAATGGCGAAGTCCAATCGTGCGTTTGGAGGCTTCACGCACCAAAGCAAATGCCTCGGGCAGAATTTCTTCTAATGCGTCTTGTTCGGCTTTTTGGCGTTCTTCTTTATCCTCAATCCCCTCTACAGCCAAAGCCACCTGAGATTTAAATTCCTCAGTCTTAGCACGAAGCGAATCATCACTCAAAGCCTCAAACTCAGCTTCAAGCGCGTTCACTTGCTCTACAATATGTTGAAATTGCTCAACCGTCTTCTTTGTGGGGTCACCACTAAATAGTTTTACGAAGTTCTTTAACACGTTTAATCCCTTTCACGGAAAGGGATTATAGCATGGGGAAGTTGAGATGAAATTTGAGTTTCGTTAATTCTTAAATAAAACTTTGGTTTGTACTGATATCAAATGTTTATGATTCCCACAAATCTGCCAGTTGCTTACGCCCTGCTTCTACAGATTTTGTTTCAAGGAATTTTTTCATTTTTGAACAAGGGGTCTTGTCCAGCATTTGGGCATGGGTAAAGATTCGGCGTCATCAAAATAAGACAACGCGCGTATGGCATTAACAGGAAATGAACGCACTTTTGCATACTTAATAGCGGCAACTTGAAAGAGGGAATCTAAAGATACTTGCTGTAAGATCAAATATAAATCCACCATGTCTTTACGAGTGCCACGATTGATAATGGCGGCAAGTTTCATTGCACCAATTTCTTCCACAGTTGCGAGGCGCACATTTTCAACCAATAATGTCGGTTGCACTAAAGGGTATAAATCTAACCGAAAGAAACTAATGCCTACTTCACGCCAAGTGGCGACAAAAGTTGAATCGGTATCGTATGTGATTTCGAGTGTTGGGTCATTTAGTATGGTGCGCAGAACAGAGCGTTCATCTGGTCCTACAGTAGTTGGCTCGTCCGAGAAAAAATCCAAATCTATAGAATAGCGATGACCAAAATGTAGTGCCAGTCCAGTTCCTCCAGCCAGATAAAAACGTTTCGTCATCTCCAATTTGTTAAGCAAACGAAATGCATCTTGCGTGGCGGGTGTGAGCGCATTCCAGTGAGGATGTTTAAGAATCAATGATTCCATAACTCATCTTTGCCAATTAGAAATGGGGACTTTTTCCATTTGCGAATGTTGAGCAATTTTCGCCAGTAATTAAATGTAACGGGCTTTAACCCACGCACGCCATGTTCACGCAAAAACAAACGAATGCGCTTACTGCGGTAGGTCTCAAATAACCAACGGATTTCATCCCATGTGCCAAATTCAAGCGTACGCTGAATGATTAAGTTTGCGTCACGGATATGATTAAGACGTGATATATCGTATTCTTGAAAATATGGTTTCAACCCTTTGGGAATTTGAGGAGAAGGGATTTCACGCGCCATCTTATTATTATAACTCGTAAAATAATCGCTTGTTCTAATTTATAGAGAAGGGATTTTAGCATGGGGAATATTGGAGGAGTGTTAGAGAAAGGATATGAAAAAGAGAGAATCAAAAGACAAAAGGTCTGCTATAATTTGAATCGAGGTGTACTATGGTAACAGTTCAATTCAAAACAAAAATTAAGAACGGTGTGATTACCATTCCTAAAAAATATCAGAACAAACTCAGTGAGAGTGTTCGTGTAATTCTGCGCGTGGAGAATAAGAAAAAATCGTCCATTAATTATCTTGACCTGTTAATGGCGAATCCCATCAAAGTTGAAAACTTCAATTTCTTAACACGCGGATAAATTTATTTTCAATAAGCTTGTGACTTCAAAACAAACAAGAAAATATTTCATAAACTAAAATCCCTTTCTCATGAAAGGGATTTTAGCATTAAGGCTATAGATTCTGTTCGACATAAGTTCTACAGGGGCTTATCTAAAGTGATTATATTACCCTAAACAGCTTAAGTAGCCCGTACGGTATAGCAATTATTGGAGTCGCTAAGAACCAAAGTAATATATCGACTATTACATATACAAATCTCCAAATCACATCGATTAAGAACATTAGTAAAGGCATGATAAGAGCAAATATAAATAAAATGACTATAAGCCCTGATGCCATTGGCGAGAAAGTAAGTGCTGCTGCTAGTGAATTATTTATTGCAAGAAGCCCATATAAAATAAATGACAATACTAAATCCGATGTTGAACTAGATTGTAAATAACCAAGCTGTATCAATCTCTCAACTGCAAGGGCAAGCATCACAACGATTGCAATTAATATTACAGCCACCGAAATTGTTTTGTATATCCTTTTCTGGTCGTCATTAAGTTGGTCGGTATTTACCAACTCGCCATTCCCTGACATTTCAATTAACATCCAAAGCCCAACAATCGCTGAAAGAAAAGAGCCTCCTAGAATAGCGTAATCTAATCTTTGTAAAAGCTCTGGTAAAGGTGCTGGCATTAACGCCATTAAAACCATTGTATTGGCTATGATAATTAAGTCTGCAAGAGCAAAAAACCAAAAACCAAAAAAAGTAATAACATAACCCAATGACCTTAAGGGGTGTTTCGAATCAAACACTCTTTCCCTTTGTGCGTCTATAAAATTTTGAAAACCGGATTGCGATACTCCTTCATTATCATCTTTCTTACGCTGAGCTAGTGCCTCCATAAATCTTCTTGGATAAAGTGGAGGGTTATTTGGTTCATCATCTTTTTCAAAAATTACAGGCTTTGTAATTAATTTACTAATTCTTGCAATTAGTTTCTGCCATCTTCCAAACCAAACCAAATCTACTAATAGCCATAAAATTACCAAAAACCAAAAATACTGCCACTGAGTGAATTCATAAAGTGCTTGTAAAATTGTAGACATACTTTGCTACCTCCGTATAACCTCAAGTAAATTAATTTCTGCACGTTCTCCGTTCCAATACTGAGTGCTTATAATTTTAAATTTTTCGAATTCGGCATCCCAATAATTAATAGATTCCTGACAGCTTGTACTGTCTATATCTCGACAGTTTGGCATAACAACATAAGCACTTACTCCATTTAGTTCAATAGGAATATTATCTGGGTTATTTTTTCCCCAAGTTTGCAAATCATCAATTATGATAAGGTTACAAGATGTATATTTATTGCATCCTGCCCCGTCAGATTGAAATATTCTAGTTGCAAAACCTAAAGCATAATAAAGACCTCCATAATAGAGTTCATTAGTTCTAAAAGGTACTTCAATAGATTCGTTATTTTTAAGAAAGCGCTCGAAATCAGACTCAAGCCTAAATATTAAATCTGTAACTTCTGCCGTTGCAGTAATGTTCCAAATACTAGCAGTTGCTCCAACATTATCATTCCAATATGCTTTTTGACAATTGTATTCAGATTCAAATTGTTCCTCTATAAATGCTCTTTGAGTTTGAGAAACTTTTGCTTCATTTGTTGCTTGAACTGGCCCGAAGCCTCCAACTGTAGTAGATTCAGGTATCGGCGTAAGTGTAGAGCCAGGGGCAGGGGTGTTATACAAAGGGGGTATGTTGGTATAAGAGCTTAATCTTGTTACTTGTGCAGCATCATAAATTGAATATCCGAGTTGAAAAATTGAAATCTGGTCTCCTGGCTTAACAAGTTTAGGTGCTATTTTGCGAACAAAAGAAACAATATCAGTTGTGGTCTCTCGATTTTCAAACCCTAAAAAGCCTTCTCCTATTGACCTTGGGTCATAAAGTATTACAACTAAATTAGAAGATATGCTCCAACCTTCAGGTGTTGAAAGGGAAATAGGTAAGCATGTAGGGGTTAAAGATGCTGTTGGTGTATGAGTTACAATGCCATTTGTTTCACCTAAACCACATGAGGTAGTTAAAAAAGCAATTAAAGTTACTGTAAGTATCAATCTTAAATATAATTTACTCATATATTTATTTCGCATGTTACTTCCCATAAAATAATCTTTTAAAAAATTTTCTTAATACCTACAAAAACAACAAAAAGCCATGACATCACCTCTCACAAGATGAGTCATGGCTTCCGGAAATCTTTCGTCCTCGCCAAAGCCGAGGTATTGAATTTTACAAATCAGGAAAAATTAGTCTTCATCTTCCCGATTTCGAAATTTTCGACTTTCAACTTTGTTAATATACCGCAAATGACCATTTTCTACAATGATATGTACCTGACCATACGAACCAATCTCCGCCAGCATTTCATCAATTTGTTTGATATGTTCAGGCGTAAGTTTTAATAAATTAAGGTCAGCCAGCATACGAACTTTACCTAATGTCATTTGGTCTGTCATAGCACCCTCCGATGGTTTGCAATGAGTAAATCAATTTTCAATGGACAGAGCAACTAAATCTTTTTTGGGGAAGCCAATTTTTCATCGCCACCCAAAAAATCATAAAACCATTCTACAATATTTCTTCCCATTTTCAACCCCCAATTTCCCCAAGATGCGCCTCCTCTCCTCCATCGGACTCCCGATGTTCGAGACCCCAGAGAGTGAAGCGCATCCTAAACCCCTTGCTTTCCCCACCCGAAAGCCAAACCAAAGAGGCATTCCGCAAATTGCAAAGGCTGGTATCCTCACTTCATTGTAGAGAGTTCGTGTTAGTGATGCAATCGGCATTTGTTTTATAGCATAGGCAAATGTCACGGGTACTTGATTTATGGGAACCTTTCTGCTACGCTAAACGTAATTAAAGAATAGGAAACCGTTTAAGAATTAAACACAAAGGACACGAAGTACACAAAGTTTGAACAACAATCCGTGTAAATCCGCGAAACTCGTGGCTAAAGTTTTTTATTATCTTGTTTTCAAGCAATGAGAACTTTTAGGGACTAGGTATATATGGATACAAAAATACGCGTCGCTATCTTAGATGACCACTTGGCTACTGTTATGGGATATGTTTCCTTAATTATGGAACAAGATTCCCAAATTGAAGTGACAGCCAAAATGAGTTACGGGGAAGAGTTAGAACCCACACTTGAAAAAAATCCAGTGGATGTGTTAATGCTGGATGTCACTGTGCCTACTTCACAAGAAAATAAAAATCCATACCCCATATTGAATATGATTCCAAAATTACTGCAAATCTACCCAAACTTAAACATCTTGGTCAGCAGTATGCACACCGACCGCGGATTAATCCGCGCAGTGATGGAGGCTGGGGCAAATGGTTATTTGTTGAAAGATGACCAAGCCGCGCTTAAGAGTCTAGGAAGCGTGATAAGAACAGTCGCAGGTGGTGGAATCCATTTTAGTCAAGCGGCGCATGAGTTATATAAAAAATCTTTATCCGCCCAAAATGATGAAACCCTCTCGCCGCGTGAATCAGAAGCGTTATCGTTATGCGCGGCATACCCCGATGACACCACTGCCCAAATTGCAGAAAAAATGAAAATCAAAAACCCAACCGTTCGTAATTTTCTTTCAAATGCCTATGTGAAATTAGGTGTGCGAAGCCGCGCCGCCGCCATTGCCAAAGCCCGCGAGTTGGGATTGATTACGCCCTACCCGCCTGAGCCGCCGAAGTAAAATATAATCCTCAAAAACACTGGAATTTTCCAGTGTTTTTTTATTTCCTTTGCTATAATCGAACCACCTCCTTTCAAGATATAAAATTTTTCCTTTACAAAGAGAAACCTATGCACCAACCTCCCATACAACGTTGGCAAATCAATGAAATCCTTATTTCTCTCTTTGTGTTGTTCATACTCTTCTCTTATACCTATGCCCTTTTATTTTTAGACCCATACCCAGGTTTTGCTTTCAATAACAGTAATGGAAGTGTTGTAGAAATTTACACTCAACAAAAGCCAGAAAAAAACTCTTTACAAGAGGAGGATGTACTAATCCAAATTGGACCGGTCTTATGGGAAACCTATGTGGCAGACTCTAGAGTTTTGTTATTTGAAGGCTTACAAGCAGGCGATGTTATAGAAATTACTGTAAACCGAAATGATGAAGAGGTTGTCATTCTTTGGGAGTTTGCAGGTTTTATGCAACCTATTTTTATGGGTCGTTTCTTTAACTTGTGGGGATTTGCATTTGTATTTTGGTTTTTTGGAGCAACAACACAAATCCTAATTCGCCCAAGAGATATAAGGCGTAATCTTTTCATTGCTCTTAATTACCTAACAGCATTATGGTTGATTTTCGGTATGCTTTCTCATTCACATCTTTGGGAAAGTTCTATCCTCTTACATGCTTTCTCTTGGCTACTCTTACCTGTTTACTTACATTTCCATTGGGTATTTCCTCGTTTGCTAAAACCAGTTCATAACGCAATATGGGGAGGCATTTATTTCATCTGTTTATGCTTTGCAATTGCAGAAATATTTCAAGCCTTGCCAAAATTTTTATATGCCATTGCATTTCTGATTGCATTGCTGGGCAGTTTCATCATTGAAATTTTTCATTACAGCAAACACAAAGACCAACGTCGTGATGTTCAAATGCTAGCCTTGGCTCTCGTCATTGCGTTTCTGCCTGCCATCAGTTTAGGTATTCTCATTATTGCAGGCTCAGTCCCCAATGTTGCTCCGTTGGCTTTGGTCGCTTTCCCATTTATGTCGTTGGCATATTTTTATGGAATCTATCGCCGTCAATTAGGCGGGTTAGAAGTTCGCATCAGCAGTTTTATTTCTGTCTACGCATTTTTGATTTTGGTTGGCTCGGCTCTTGCGATTCTTGTTATCCCATTTATCCATTTAGACATTGAGTTGGAAACAGGTGTCGCTATTGGTATAGTGATTGCTCTGGCACTCATCTACTTTTCTATTGAAACATTTCCAAAGTTCCAAACTTTTGTTGAAAAACGTTATCT
Organism: Anaerolineales bacterium; assembly: GCA_016789365.1. GTDB lineage: Bacteria > Chloroflexota > Anaerolineae > Anaerolineales > Villigracilaceae > Villigracilis. The sequence continues at coordinate 60,274 of JAEURH010000004.1, read as the reverse complement.
TGGCATCAAACTCGATTCAAAAACACTGCAAGAAGAATACATCAGTCGCATCATTGCTAGTACGTCGCTCAACAATTTGCTTCATGTGTTGGAAGATGAAGTGTTTCCAAGCCTGTTAATTCGTCAATACGCATTTGTGCAAAATACAAATGGAAACTTAAAAGCACTGCTAACCAAAAATGTATCCGCCAGTGAACTGCCTGATGAAACAGCAACCAACTCTCTGCTAGAAAGAAGCGGAAAATTTATCCCCGATTTTTTATCTGATAATTGGATGCGCCTCATTCTCCCGCTTCAAGTGGGTGACTCACTCCTCGGCTTTTTTCTACTCGGACAGCGCGACCCTGACGACTTGTATCATCAAACTGAAATTCCAATTTTGCAAGCGATTGCCAATCAAACCGCGATTGCTTTCAGTAACAGTTTGCAGGCTGAGCAACTTAAGCAAATGTATGAACTCGGCATTGAACGATATGAAGAGGAACGCAAACGTTTAGCGCGTGACCTGCATGATAGTGTGTTAAATGAATTAAGTGACTTGCGTAGAAATTTAGGTGAACACATTTCAGCAGATATTCAAGATTCATATGAAGAAGTGATTCAACGCCTGCGAGAAATTGTGAATGACATTCGCTCGCCGATGTTGATGTATGGGCTGGCACCTGCCATCAAAGCCTTAGCAGAAGAGTTGATGCAGAAAACGGATAACAGGCTAAAAGTAATTGTTGATTTACAAACCAGTGAAGACCGAATGCCTGAGAAAATTGAAGTACATCTTTTTCGGGTGGTGCAAGAGGCTTGCCAAAATTCTTTGAAACATGCGCAGGCAAGTTCTATCAAAATCTCTGGTTCAATTGCTCCTGAAAAAACGCATCTATTGATTGAAGATGATGGCATTGGTTTTGATATTGGTGAAACTTCAGATTTAGGCAATATCCTTGCGAGTCGCCATTTTGGTTTGATTGGAATTGTAGAACGCGTGCATGTAATTGGCGCGAAACTTAAGATAGAACCCAAGCCGCATACCAAAATTCAAATCTGGTGGGATGTTGAGAAAAGGGATTTTATTTAAGTAAAAATAAACCCGCCGAGTATAAACTCGGCGGGTTCCCCACAATGACGAACAGTATCCCCGTATTCGCATCGGTATTCCCCTTGCTCCGCCGACGCGCCAGCAAGTACTTCAATAATGATTGGATAAGTTCGAAACTATCTTTGTAATGCTTTATTAACTTGACGTGCTAAATCGGCAAGGTTTTCAGCATGTATCGAAATTAGCAAATTGTGTTCTTCATGGCTTAATCTAAAGGTTTCACCTAAATAGCCGTTTTGTAAAGCAGTGATAGGGTCACTTAAAAGCATTTTGCAAAATTGACGGCTAACGACTGCGGCGGCAAAAACGCGTGTGAGTCCGTTAGATGTTGAGATGGATGAAGAGTTCATTTGTATTTGATAGGTTGAATGTGTAATCATGTTTAAGCCCTTTCTTTAATTATTTTTTTGATATGCCAGCAACCAGAAAATTCCAATTGCGAGAAATACGTCACCGAGGCTGAATGCCACAGGGTAATTGAGCCAAGTTGGTGTTAGGAATCGGTCTGCAAGTATCTCGAAGCGAGTATCTTCTGGAAGCAGGAGAATATCTTTTGTGCCGAAGCGAGACCCAAGTGGAATTTCAGATAAAACTTCTGGCGAAATAAGATGACTAGCCGCCTGCGGACTTATTGGCATGAATCCACGATTCGCAACAATGACCGTGAAGTTGAGTACTGCACCTACAAATAGGATTTTCATCCCCAGCAGGTTGCGGTTTAGCCAAGCGAATCCTAATAGTCCAATTAATGAAGTGATTAAGATTCCGCTAGCCCATTCATCAGAAATTTGTCCGCGGGTGTTTGGAAAGTAAATAGCAATGAACTGCGGCAAAAATGAGACGAATACTAACCAAAGATGTTTAAGAGCAGGCGGTTGGTAAGGTTGACCAAGCCAGCGCGCCCGCCCCAAGCCGAAGGCAAATCCAGAAGCGACTGCGAACAGCAGAATCACTTATCGACCGGTAATGCTCATATCTTCTGGTGCGCCTAGCCCAAGAACCAACATGGCAAGTGTAAGTAGGACGAACAAGGTTTGAATGTGTTCGCGTTTGATTTTGGAGGCTGATAAAAAGAGAGAAGTAAGTTTGTTTTTCATGGGATATTCCTTTTCTTATGTTTGATTGCCCCAAAGATACTTCTCGTTAGGCTTCAAAATAGGCTTCAAAAAAACAAAAAACAGCCTCAGTTGAGGCTGTTTTTGTTAGAGAGTAACTTATCTATTTTGTTAGTTTTCGATATAGTTCCTCTGTTTCGTGAGAGAGTTCAAGCCCTAAGCCTGTTTTCAGTGCTTCTTTACAAGCCTGATACATACGCATAATTGCGGGGCGGTTTTTCAACCGATGATAGGCTTGCATGGCAATTTGGCAAGCAGTTTCATTGCTGGGTTCAAGTTCAACTATTTTTTCATAAACACGAATAGCGTGTTCAGGCTGACCATTCGCTTGATATAAATTTGCTAATTCGATTAATGAATTTAGATAAACTTGTTCTAAACGAATACGCTCTGGCATCACCCAATCGGCATAAACATCATTCAAATAGGGTCCTTGCACAAGGTCAACGGCTTTTTGATACAGGTCAATTTTCCGTTTTGTGTCCTGCGATTTTTGCGCGTTGGCTATAAATTTTTCAAAGGCTTCTACATCATATTCATAATCTAAATGATGGTTAAAACGATAAAAATCGTTTTCATATACAATCACATTTTGACCCACCGCTTTTCTCAAACGATACATATCATTTTTGAACCGCAAGTTTAACTTAGCAGATTCATATGTGTCGGGCCAAAGCAATTCACCAATTTGTTCTTTGGTCATTGGTTTATGGATACTTAAGAAATAAAAAAACAAATCTCGAACCGCTTGCGTTTGCCAATCTGATTTTGTTAAAGGCTTTCCATCTACATATACCATCGCATTCCCAAATGCTTGAATATTGAATTTTGGTGCTGAGGGTGGAATAACATTGGATTGTCGTTTCACTTGACGACGAGTGGGCGGAATTTCTTTAGCAAATTTTTCTGCTCCAGTTATCAATTCCCGTACTGTTCTGCTAGGGTTTGTGCCACTTTGTAAGTCTTCTAACCACTCTCTTGCTTGATATGCCGCAACAATAGCGGGATGAAATATTTTTCCACGAACAGTACTTAAGGAGTTAAGTAACTTGATGGCTTCGCTTGATTTTTTATTTTGATGCAATGCCGCCGCCAGCCATACACGCGCTACATCCGCCTCTACACTGCGACCATCGGCTGAGAAATGCTTTTCGGCATGTTCTAACCCTTCAAGCGCTTTCTTAAAGTTTTTTTCCAGCAATGCCAGTCGCCCGCAAATTAAGCTTAGAAAACTCATCTCATAATTGGAGCCACCTGTAAGAATTGGTTCCTTAATTTTTTCTATCAATTGATGTGCAAGCGCTTTATCACCCTGCAAAAATGCGGCATTTGCTTGTGACAATGCCAAAGAATGACTTAAGAAATGCTCATCCAGTAATTTGATAACTTCATTTGCATGTTGATAGTTTTTATACACCATATCGAAATCTTCTAACTCGGCATATAAATCACCTAGCCCAATTGAAATGAGCGCATCAATGCGAACATTTTTACTACGTTGAGCACATAGCAAACCTTTTTCAAAAGCAAAAACTGCATCTTCATATTGCCCTAAAAACTGATAAAAGACACCGAGATTGTTTAGCAGATTGGCTTGTTGATAAATGTTGCCTTCTCTTTCTAAAATATCTAAGGCTTTGATATAGGCTTGTTTTGTTTTTTCAAACTCTCCAATAGCGCGATTTGCTAAGCCAATATCCATCAACAAAATCGGGATTATTTCCTTTTCTGGTAATTGCTCATAAATATTAAGCGATTTCTCCAAACTTTCTACAGATTTTCGAACTTGCCCCATTCGAAAATGCGTGATTCCTTTGCTTCGCAAAGCCTCCGCATATAAATAACGAAGTTCTTCTTTATCATCAGTCAATTGAATGAATTCATCAATATCTGATAATGATTTTTCATACTCGCCAAGCAAGCGATAGGTATTTGCACGGCGAGATAATGTTAATGCTAACTCAGTGACATCATTTTCCTCCCGAAGCAATGGCTCAGCCTGATTTAATAAATTTAGACTCTCTTGTAAATCGCCTTTTAGATAAACCAATGCTCCGCGAATTGAAAGCAAGCGAGGTCTTTCTTTTAACATGGAAGCGGGTAATTCATTCATCCATGAATCTAAAATCATATTTGCCCTTTGCAGCATGAATGAGCCTGCTCGTTCAATCATTTTAGCGAGGGCAGTGGAATCGTTTAATTGTTTGCAAATGTGATGAGCTTTTTCCCATTCACCGCGGGCTTCATAAGCAAGTTGCAGGTTAGCAAGAAGCGGATTAACTTCATCAGGTCTTTCTGCTTTGAATTGCTCGCGGACAAAATCTCGAAACAAATGATGATAACGAATCCAATTTCCATTTTCACCGACAGGCAAAGCAAAAGCATTATTGCTGGCAGTATTTTTGATGAAAGTCTGCCAATCATGTTTTTCTGAATATAAAGGCTGTAATACCAACTCGCAAAGATTTGAATCAAATTCTTCAAATAATGAGGTTCGTAAAATAAATTCTCTTAATTCAGGTGATTGTTTATCTAGCACTTGTTGTCTGAAATAATTAAATAAATTTGATTGGTCACCTGAACTCGGCAGTTTGATATTTGAAAACTGTAAGCCAGTAATCCAGCCTTCAGTTTCTCTAGCGAGGCGTTTTGCTTCTTCATCAGAAATATGTCTATTTTCATTTTGAGCAATTAATGTTTGAATTTCTTCTGCTTGAAAAGCAAGGTCAGAAAAATCTAAACCGCTTGCCTGACCACGCGCAATTAACAAAGTTAGTTCTGGAAATTCTGCAAGTTTTCTTGAAGAAATAATCAGATTACAATTTTCAGGCATCAATTGAATGAAGCGATTAACAAAATTTCTGATAGATTGAACTTCTTCAACCAAATGAAAATCATCCAATATGACTACGAAAAGCCCAGAAGTATGTTCTAGAAGCTCATTAATCAAAGTAACCAAGAGACGTTCCATATCTTGGTCAAATGATTTCATGTTATCTAATACATCATTAGATTGTTTTCCAAACTCTTTGAATTGTTGTGAAATAGAAGCAATAAAATAAGCGGCGAAGCGTTGCGGTTCGCGGTCTAATTCATCTAATGCCAACCAGCAGTTTTTCCATTCATTCCCTTCGTCATGGATTAAATCAATCAGCAGAGATGTTTTTCCATAACCCGCTGGCGCAGAGATAAGCGTTAGTTTTTTATCTAGCGCTTCATACATAAACTCCAGCAGGCGTTTGCGCGTTAGTAATTGCGGACGTCGACTAGGAGGGATGATTTTCGTTTTGCTAATGGGAATAGAGGACATATCGGTTTAATTTTTTTAATGCTGAAACCAATAAACTTTTCTATTTTATCCGCAAATGAATTTTTTAAGGCTATCGTTAACGACATTGTTGAACATGCGTGCTATAATGAAAATTAGTCTAAAAAGTCATTAAGTCTTAATGGTCTAACTAGTCAAACACATAGACCAATTAGACTTTTTAGACTAATAAGACCTTTCAGACCAATAGATTATGTCTTTCGCCCACTTACACGTCCACACTGAATATTCGTTACTTGATGGCTTCTCGAATATCAAGAAGTTAGTTAAACGTGTTAAAGAAATGGATATGCCAGCGGTAGCCATCACAGACCATGGCACGATGTTTGGCGCAATTGATTTTTATAATGCCGCTAAAAATGCAGGGGTTAAACCAATCATTGGGTTAGAAGCTTATATGGCGGCACGCGGCATGAAAGATAAAGATTCAAAGCTTGACCGTCACTCATCTCATTTATTGTTACTTGCAGAAAATGAAAAAGGTTATCAAAACTTATTGAAGATTGCCTCCGCTTCGCAATTAGAAGGCTTCTATTATTATCCGCGCATTGACCATGATTTTCTTGCGGCACATTCTGAGGGATTAATTTGTACCAGCGGATGTATGTCTGCTGAGATTCCGAAAGCATTGTTATATGAAAATCCTGAAGAAGCGGTTCGCAGATGGAATTGGTATTATGACTTGTTTGGTCCCGATAGATTCTTTATAGAACTGCAAAGTCATAACATTCCAGAAATTACAGACTTAAATAAAAAGTTATTAGAACTTGGTGCGAAATACAACGCCAGATATATTGCCACGAATGATGTGCATTACATTAATCAAGAAGATGCGCGTTTGCAAGATATATTGATAACCATGCAAACGCAAACAGTATTAAGTGACCCTGAACGAATGCGCATGAGCGATGATTCATATTTCTTGCGTCCGCCTGCTGAAATGCAAAGATTGTTTGCCGAAGTTCCCGAGTCAATGTCAAATACATTGTTAATTGCAGAACGATGCAATGTGAATCTTGATTTCAAAGGGTATCACTTGCCAGAGTTTCCTGTGCCATCAAATCACACAGCAGGAAGTTACTTACGAGAACTTTGCGAGGCTGGGGCTAGGAAAAGATATCAAGATGATGCAAACAGTCCGAAAGTCCGCGAGAGGCTTGATTATGAACTTCGAGTCGTGCATGAAATGGGATTCGATGCCTACTTCTTAATTGTGTGGGATTTATGTCGCTTCGCGCGTGACAACGGAATTTGGTACAACGCCCGCGGCTCGGCAGCTGGCTCGATAATTGCTTACACACTTGAAATTACAATGGTTGACCCATTGGAACATCATTTAATTTTTGAACGATTCTTAAATCCAGGTCGTATCTCAATGCCCGATATTGATTTGGATTTTCGTGATGACCGCCGTTCTGAAATGTTGGAATATTGTGCCAACAAATATGGCGCGGATAAAGTTGCACAAATCATTACATTTGGCACCATGGGAGCGAAAGCCGCTATTCGTGATGTGGCGCGTGTGATGGAAATTCCATTACCTGAAGTGGACCGAGTTGCTAAATTGGTTCCGTTTGCGGCGAATAAAGGCGCAGGCATGGAAGATGCCATGAATGTGCGCGAGTTCAAAGAAATTTATGATAACAACCCGCAAATGCGTGAAGTGATTGACATTGCCACAAGAATGGAAGGCACGGTGCGCAATGCAGGCACACATGCCGCTGGGGTTGTGATTTCGGATAAACCAATTACAGAATATTTGCCGTTACATCGCCCAACTTCTAATTCAGAAGAAACGCCGATTAAATCTGTAACCCAATTTGAAATGGGCGTGCTTGAATCGTTGGGGATGTTGAAAGTAGATTTTCTTGGATTAATTACATTAACTGTTATGGCGCGTGCATGTGACTTGATTTATAAACGTCATGGCATTAAGTATGATTTAACGAATATTCCGATTGATGACCCGAAATCATTTGAGTTAATGGGTGCTGGTCAAACTGCTGGTGTGTTTCAAGTAGAAGGTGGCGGCATGACTCGCTACCTCGTACAAATGAAACCAAAAAATTTAGATAACATCATCGCGATGGTGGCGTTGTATCGCCCAGGTCCGATGGCGTTTATTCCTGATTACATTTCACGTATGCATGGCACACAAGCTGTGAAGTATCGCCATCCATCCATGGAAAAGATTTTTAGTGACACGTATGGCATTCCAATATATCAAGAACAATTGATGCAAGCCGCAGTAGATTTAGCAGGTTATACACCTTCTGAATCAGATGAATTGCGAAAAGCCATTTCTAAAAAGAAAAAAGAAGATATTGATAAGCATCGTAGCAAATTTGTTAAAGGTGCAGTTAACAAAGGAATGCCAGAACAAACTGCCAATGATATTTATTCTGATTGGGAAGAATTTGCACGCTACGGCTTCAACAAATCTCACGCCGCAGATTACGGCGTGATTGCAGTACAAACTGCATTCTTAAAATCAAAATACCCAGCCGAATATATGACCGCTTTAATGTCTGCCTCCGCCAGCCAGACAGAAAAAGTTGCTTATTATGTTGCCGATGCTCGCTTAATGGGCGTGCCTGTTTTACAACCTGATATTAATTCATCCAGCTGGGATTTTGATATTGAAGATGTTGAAGAAAATGGCAAGAAAAAGTCAAACATCCGTTTTGGCATGGGTGCGATTAAAAATGTTGGTCAACAAGCCGTGCAACCGATTATTGATGAACGTATCAAAAACGGAAAATTTACTGACCTCAACGATTTTGCTCGCCGTGTAGATTTACGCTCCGTTGGAAAACGCGCGCTCGAATGTTTAATCAAAGTTGGCGCAATGGATTCATTTGGCAATCGTGCATCCATGCTTGCTTCATTAGATAGAATCGTTGCCATCTCCAGTGCACATTTCCGCGCCGCAGATGTTGGTCAAATCAGTATGTTTGGTGGTGATAGTGGTGTTGTCGAATCAATTCACTTACCCGAAGTTAAAGATGTTGATAAACGTGAAATGTTAAATTGGGAACGTGAACTCATCGGGCTTTACATTTCAGATCATCCATTAAATGAATATCAAGCCACACTCGCGCAAGTTGTCAGTTATTTTTCTGGCCAACTTTCAGAATCGAGTCACGAAGAAAAAGTTCGCGTGGCAGGTCTGGTTACAAACGTTCGTCCATACACCACAAAAACTGGCAAAGCCATGGGTTTCGTCACCATTGAAGATATTCAAGGCGTTATCGAAACCGTTTTATTTCCAAAAACTTGGGAGCAATACAAAACACAATTAAGCAATGGTCAAATTATTATTATTGAAGGAAAAGTTGACCACAGCAACACCCCGCCAAAAATTTTAGTAGATGTGATTAAGACTGAAATTAAATTACTCACAACACTAGATGATTCGACTCCCAAGCCTGTTCCTGTTCAAAAAACATCCGCTTCTTTGACTAAGCCTCAGCCTGTTTCTGTACCCAAACAGATTCAAACTCCCAAACCAGTTTTGCAAGTTGCAGAGCCTGCACCTGAATACGATGACATGCCTCCCCCGCCTGATAACTTCCCCGATGATTGGGAAAATCAATGGCAACCATCCTTTGATGATGCAAAAGTTGCCTCACAAAAAGAGCCGAAGTTTAAGAAAGATGAAGAAGTGACTCCACCACTGGTGACTCGAGTCGCTCAGGCGTTGGCAACGGTTGAAGAGCAGAATCAACTTGACGATAAGTTTGAAGCGGTGATTCCATCTTTATATGTTCCACTCGCAAAAGAAAATAAAGACAAAGAACATCCACCACAACAAATCACAATCACGTTACGTTCGACTGGTGACCGTGACCGAGATAAACGTCGCATCAAAACTTTGTATGGCACGTTGATTTCGTATCACGGGCGCGATAAATTTAGTTTTCAGATTTTTGAAAATAGCAAAGGGCATCTGATTGATTTCCCCAACGACAGCACACGCATTTGCCCTGAGTTATTTGAACGCTTGAAAAAATTATTAGACGAAGAAACTTGGCGAGTGGAAGAGATAACGTATCAGTAAAATTTATCGCCCATTGCTTAATTCTGTGGTAAACTCACGTCCGCTCTCACTGGAGAGCAATTTTCTGGGAATTTGTTTTGACCGACTCTGAACACCAAGCCCGATGAAAGTAACTCGGGCTTTTTTGTTGGGCGGGCTTGCTTGCAAAAGCAAACCTTGTTAGCAAGAAAGAAGTTTAATAAGAGTTGTCAAAATAGTCCCGCATAATCGTAGGGGCGAGGTTCTCTCGCCCTTATAAAAGGATATATATGACAACCGATTTTCTTTCTTTAAACTTGCGTAGTGAGCTTACGCAAGCCATCACTGAACTTGGCTATGCTGAGCCAACGCCTATTCAAGCAGGCATGATTCCGCTCATGCTTACAGGCGTGGATGTAGTGGGTCAAGCCCAAACAGGCACAGGCAAAACCGCCGCCTTCGCTCTCCCCATCTTAAATAATTTTCAAAAACAAAAAAATCCACAGGCTTTGGTGCTTGCGCCTACGCGTGAACTCGCATTGCAAGTTGCCGACTCAATGACTGAATATGGCAAGCATCTTCATGTGCGCGTGCTTGCAGTGTATGGTGGTCAACCATACGGACCACAAATCAATAACCTCAAGCGCGGCGTTGATATTGTCGTTGGCACGCCAGGTCGTTTGAATGATTTGCTCGAACGTGGCGTTTTGATTTTGAAAGATATCAAAACAGTTGTGCTTGATGAAGCCGATGAAATGTTAAACATGGGATTCGTTGAAGAAGTTGAAAAAATTCTTGCGACGACTCCTACGGAAAGACAAACGGCATTGTTTAGTGCTACCATGCCGCAACGGATTCGCAAACTTGCAGACCGCTTCATGCGTGACCCGCAAACTGTTGCTGTGAAACGAAGCACGCTCACCGCCTCAGCCATTGACCAAAGATATTACTTTGTGCATGATAGAGATAAAACGAATGCGCTCACTCGTCTCTTTGAAATCGAGCCGATTCATTCGGCATTGATTTTTGCTCGCACAAGAGCAGAGACAGCAACCTTAGCAAATGAATTAGTCATTCGTGGAATCCCCGCCGAAGCGATTCATGGTGACTTAGACCAAAATGCTCGTGAACGTGTATTAGGGCGTTTCCGTGCTAATCAATTGAAAGTATTAGTTGCAACCGATGTTGCCGCACGAGGTTTGGATATTGATGATATTTCTCACGTCTTCAATTATCACTTACCAGATGATGCAGAAGTATATGTTCATAGAATCGGTCGAACAGGTCGTGCAGGCAAAACTGGTATTGCTATCACTTTACTTTCTCCAAAAGAAAAAAGACGCTTGCGTGAAGTAGAAGCATTAACCAAACAAACTGTGACAGAATTTAAGTTACCCACTCCAGCCGATATTATTAAGCATCGTGAAACTCAAACGGTTGAAAATTTAAAAATCTGGCTCGGTCGTGGACGATTCAAACGTGAACTAGAAATGGTGCAAGAATTAATAGATGCAGGGCATGACCCATTGAATATCGCCGCCGCCGCTATCAAAATTTCTCGTGGTGATGAAAAACAAAGACCGATTGCTGAAGTTTCAGAAGTGAAATCTGATTTTAGCCGCAGAGATGAACGAGGTGGTAAGAGACGAGACTCTTTCGGACGCAAAGAATCGTTTGGGCGTAGAGATGAGTCGAAGAGCAGAAGCAAGCGTGAGCGAGGAAGAGGCGCATCATCGCATGAAGAGGGTATGATTCGTTTGAAGGTCAATAAAGGCAAAGCGCATAACATCCGCCCGAATGATATTGTTGGTCAAATTGCGTTTCATGCTAACATTCCAGGTTATACAATTGGAAAAATCCGCATTGAAGAAAAAATTTCATTTGTAGATGTACCTGCCGATGTGGTTGACCAAGTGATAAAACACAGTGGCAACTACAAAATTGGAAAAGAAAAATTTAGTGTTGTGAAAGCAAGTTAATGAAAAAACTCAGAAGTCTTTAAGACCTCTGAGTTTTATTTTGTTAACCTTCGAATCTCTTTACCAGCCCGAATTTCTTTTTCGTATAAAAATTCGTAGCGATAGATTTTCATCCCAAAACTTGTATAAAATTTTGCCGAGTCGGTAAAACTTTGCGAGTCGGTATCTAAAATGACGCGCTTCACCCCATTTTTATAAAAGGCATTGAAAGCGGCGTGCATTAAATTTTTGCCAACGCCTTTGCGATGAAATTTTGGATGCACAAACACACTACCCACGCGACCTGTGTTTTGAAACTCAACTAATTTTGCATTGCATAAAATTCCACCAGCCACTTCGTTGTTGATAAATGCTATAAAACAATAATCTGGTGCATTGGAATATGAAGAGTCTAAAACAGGCTCAATTTCATTTTCAATTTGTTTTGCTGGTTCAGAGCCAGATTCATCTGTTTCCAGCGCATAAGATTCATTGGGCGAAAAAGAATACGCGCCCCAATGTTGCATAAATGCGGCATCTTGCACAGGGTTGAGCAATTCCCAATCGTCGTCACTTTCTAAATCAAATTCACGAATTCTGATTTTGTTTGAAATTTCAAATTCATTTTTTAATTCCATTTCATAATGTGCCCATGTTCGAACTTTTTTGAAACGTTCGTTTTCAAAAAGTTTGATGGCTTCGTGTTCAGTTTCAAAAATGTTTACTTGTAAAACGGCTCTTAATGCATTCAAAGATTTTGGTGCATTTTTGATTAACCTTGTTGATTCATCTTTTGCCCATTCCACGAGCATAGACCCAACGCCAGCATTCCAATGGGCAGGGTGAACACCGCCTCCCGTTTCAAATACGAAACTGTTTTCTTTATCTGCAACATAGGCATACCCGACGACGTTTTTTTGTTTATCTTCAACCACAACTTTGCTAGATGAAAATGGAACATATCGAATCAAGCGAATATTTCCTGCACCATCCACCACCGCGCGCGGATTTTGACGATTTGTGTTTAACATCTTAACAACATTTTGTGCATCAGTAGGTTGGTAGGTTCGGAGTGAGTATTTCATAATTTCCTTTTATACAATAAGGTGACAGTCATTTGCAAAGTGACTGTCACCTATATATTATGCCAGCACTTTCTTTTTTCTAGTTAACCATAAGCCAATCACTAAACCTAATAAACCAATTTGCATGAAGTTGCCGAGAAAATCTCCGAGTGATGGATATAACGTATTCACAGAGCCAATTGGTGTTTCGACTATTTGAATAGAAGCAAAGCCTTCGGTTTCATTTTCAAATGAGTCAACGCGGTTGTATTGATTTCCATACGCATCATTGACATTCGATACGCCTTGACCCGTTTGTCTAAAAATGGTCATACCATTTTCAATGGCGCGGAAGACAGACATACCTGCATGAATATCTCTCACTTCAACCCAATCTTGCGATGGAATGAAAAGTAAATCAATATTTTGTTCGCCTGCTTGTTTGATGACGTTTGGAAAATCTGCATCCCAACAAATCACGGCGCTGATTTTTCCGTAAGGTGTATCAACACTTTGTAAAATGCCATCGCCTTTGAGTGTGCCTTCAAAATCATTGCCACCATATTTTGTATGAGTCAAAACGACTGCACCACTTGGGTCAATGATGTGAACTTTATTTTCAGCAGGTGTTTTTCCTAAATCAAATGTTGGTAGCACAATATAAATATTTTTTTCTTGAGCAATGGCTGAAGCATCGGCAATTAATTTTTCAACTTGGTCGGTCAAACCAAAGCCTGCACCTTCTTGCAATGAAACAATATTTGCACCTTCATCTGCAAGTTTGATGATTTGATTTAATTGCTGTGCGTGCAATTCATCAACACTTTGACGAAAACCCGCTTCATCTCCACTTTGAAGTTGGGTCATAGTTTCTGACAGTTTTCCATTCGGGAGAGAAAAACCTGCAATGACGGCTGTATGCTCAGGTTGAGTCGGGAGCAGAGTGCGGATGAAGCCAAATCCAATGATGAGGGTCAGCACCCCAGCAAAAGTCAGAGAGAGGCGTGTGAATTTGAATCCATTATCCCAAAGGTGATTCATCAAACTTGCAAACCAGTTAATCAAAAATGTAATTCCCCATAAACCTGTGACTGATGCAATTTGCATGACTGCAAGAAAATCGCGTTGTGAATATGCGGCGGCACCGAATGTGCCAAACGGTGTGCCAGTGGATGAAAAGAAATCCATAGCGGTGACTGCGATTGGGAAAATGAATGTGAGCCATGCGCTTGAACTAAAACGACGATAATACATTCTGTCAATGACGTATGGAATTAAACTGATAGGTGTAAGTAAAAAGAAAAACGAGGCTTCGGCGGCGGGATGAATTTTTGACATGAAGGTTGCGCCTTGCCATGAGATGATGGTGGGGATGGATGAGGCGAGCCATAGTAAAAGAAAGTTGCGACCTGCTTTTTCACTTTCGCGGAAGAAGCGAAGTGAGAAGATGGGGGCAATCCATGCGGCGAGAGGGATGTTCCATTTACTGCCGATAAATAAGCCGAGTACGGCGGCGATAACGAGCCAAAGGTAACGAAGGTTTTTGTTGTTCATTTTTTCTCCTGTTTTATTTTTTTTCTTAGTGTATTGCTTTCCACTTCGTTAAACATCGTCCTTTTTGTTCTAAATAGTACATTGTCCAAATGGACAATATGGCGTTTTGCTGGTGTAAAGTAAAATCAATTCATGGAATCAAATCAAAACAACAGAGACGTATCTACTTATTCGTTATATATTTTCATCACCGCTTTACTTGGGTATTTGGCGATTCTTACTGCTACTTACTTATTTCAAATTGGCGATGTGTTTTTTACAAGTTTGTTATTAGCGGTTTGTATTTTGCATATTGGGCTGTATTGGATTAACAGTAGAATTTCAAAAAGTAAGCGTTGGTGGATTTTTTATTACATTACACAGGCTTTATTAATCATTGCCATTGCTATCATCACACGCGGAATATTTGACATCAATATTTCACTGTTTGAGTCGGTGATAATTTGTATTGTCGGTGAAACATTGGGCTGGTGGGGAAATTCGCGTAAGTCTTTTTTTATTGGTGGATTTTTTACTTTGCTGGCATTTGTTTTAATTTTCTTGCTTAATGAGCGTGAAAATTTAATTCCATCTCTAAGCGGATTGTTCATCAACGGCGGCGCAATCATGTTGATTATGATTCTTTTCAATCAGCAAATTGCTGAGCGCGAGAAAGCCATGGATTTAGCAGAGAGTCTTGAAAGTGCAAATGCAAAACTTGCGGCATATAATGCCAAAATTGAATCATTGACTTTGCAGAATGAACGTCAACGCATGGCGAGAGAATTACATGACACATTGGCACAAGGTGTGGCTGGACTCGTTTTGCAGTTGGAAGCTGTCAAAGCACATCTTTCATCGGACAGAAAAGAACGCGCCTCTTCCATCGTGGAGCAGGCTCTGCTTCGGGCAAGAGCTACTTTATCTGAATCACGCGCCGCAATTGACGATTTGAGATCAGCATCTGGCAATCTTTCTGAATTGATTCAAGAAAAAGTGAATCGTTTTACACAAGCCACAGGCATTCCATGTGACTTGGAAATTTCTATCACTGAAAATCAATTTTCAAATGAAGTCACGAATCATGCAGTTAGTATCTTGAATGAATCGCTAGCAAATATCACAAAACATGCTCAAGCAAAAAATGTAAAAGTGAAATTTGTTATCCAAAAGGAAAAACTTGAATTAGAAATTCAAGATGATGGCAAAGGTTTTGATGTGACTCAAGAATCAAGTGGGCATTATGGTTTGTTAGGAATTCGTGAACGTGCAAGATTATCAAATGGAAAACTTGAGATTCAATCAAATCAAAACGGCACACGGATTCTTTTCAGCATTGAAGGTGCAAAATGATTCGCGTAATGATTACAGATGACCATTTAATTGTCCGCGAGGGATTGCGGTTGATTCTCGAAACCGCAGATGGTATCGAATTAGTCGGTGAAGCGAAAGATGGTGCGGAATGTTTGGAACTGGTAAAGAAATTGAATCCCCAAGTGATTCTGATGGATTTGCAAATGCCGCGCATGGATGGCATCACTGCGATTGAACATTTGCGAAAAGATTATCCTGAAATCGCGATTGTGATTCTCACGACCTACAACGAAGATGATTTGATGATTCGCGGTTTGCAATCTGGTGCGCGCGGATATTTGCTCAAAGACTCAAGCCGCGAAAATTTAATTGACACGATTCACGCCGCCGCAAAAGGTGAGACTTTATTAAAGCCTGAGATTTTGGCGCGTGTGTTATCTTCTAAAACTTCAGTAAAAAAAGAAGCTGCAACTCAAACAGAATCTATTCTGACAGAACGTGAGTTAGAAGTTTTGCAACTTGCATCCCTTGGAGAAAGAAATAAAGAGATTGCTTATAAATTAGGGATCACGGAAAGAACTGTCAAAGCCCATTTGCAAAGTATTTATCAAAAATTTGGAGTGGATTCGAGAGCGGCGGCTGTGGCAATTGTGGCACAAAAAGGAATGTTGAAAGAATAGACTTATTCCAAATTTTCAATATCTGCCAAATCTTGATGTCTCCCAGTGGCTTTTTTATTTTTCTTTAGGTTTTCAAGGTCAATAAAGTTAACTGAAACCCCATCTACTTCTATAATAGTACGAGATGAATAACACTCTGAAAATTCAACGCCAGGCAAAGTTGTTAGCAGATCAATTCGCCCTGGTGGGTTACCTAATTGAAGCATCTGATTTTCTATTGTGAATTCAGATGCTTCAATACCTAATGAGCCAAAGCCAAATGCATCAAGTGCCTTTAGTATTTTTTCTGCATTTTCAGCAGACATATCCACCCAAATATCCATATCTTTTGTATAACGTGGATAGCCATGCAGTGCAACTGCATAACCACCAACGACAAGATATTTAACTTCGTTATCGTTTAACGATTGTATAAACTCTTTGAAATCTTGGTTCAGCACCGTATCTCCAAAGATGATATTCTCGTCGAATTTCTTCTAATGCAGCGAGCCGAGCAGAATAAGATAGACTCCTCCAATAAATAGAGTCTGTTTTCTTATCGGTCATTTTGCCTTTCTTAACAATCTTTTTGATTTGAATTTCACGTTGCATATCTTAAGTATACCATTTTCAAATCAGTCAAGATTTATAGAAATATTACGGCAATTTAGCAATTGCTTCTATTTCAATCAAAAAACTGTCATCTACCAAACCTGCAATCACAGTCGCACGAGCAGGGCGTGGCTCAGGGAAGTATTCCATGTAAATTTTATTATAGGCTTGCAGATATTCAGGTTTGGTAATGTAGGTTGTTACTTTAACCACATCTTTAAAGTCACAGCCTGCGGCTTGTAAGACGTTGTGTATATTTTCAAGTACGTATTGTGTTTGTTCTTCAATCGTTGCACCAGTTTCTCCTTCTGCGTTGCGCCCAACCTGACCAGCGATAAATAAAAATCCGCCGCTGATAATGCCTGGGGAGTAGGGTCCAGAAGAGGGGAAGATGGCAGTTTTGCTTTCAGACATGATGATTTCTCCTTAATCAAAATAAATTAGATATTCACAGTATACCTGACCAATCTTCTGTAAATTGGCAGATGGGTGCTAAATTTGCTCTTGACAAAAAACCTTTAATTGATAAAATTCGATTTATCATTAAAAAATATTTTAATGGTAAAGGATATTTTCCTATGAAAAAGAAACAGCCTAAAAAAACTTACCACGTCTCAGATTTGGAAACGCTACGCGCCATCGCAGACCCACTCCGTGTGCAGATTGTGGAGTTAATGGAAGGGCAGGCGCTCACTGTCAAACAAGTGGCAGAGAAATTAGGGCTTTCCCCTAGCAAACTGTATTACCACTTTAATGCCCTAGAAAAATTAGGCTTGCTTGAAGTTGCAGAGACGCGCATGGTTGCCAACATGCTAGAAAAGACATATACCGCCGCGGCAGATACGTTAGAAGTTGACCCTGCTTTATTTAAGTTTTCAAAAGAGGGTGATAACGAATCAATCAATATTTTGCTTTCATCTACCATTGATGCCACTCGTGATGATTTATTGCGCAGTTTACAAGCGCGTCAATTTCAGTTGTCAGAAGGTGCAGAAGAAAAACCCCGCCGTATGATAGTCAACCGTGTGATTAGTCATGTATCCGAAAAACGAATTGAAGAATTTCAAAGCCGCTTGCTCAAACTAGTACAAGAGTTTGAAGCGGTAGATAAAAACTCCAAACCCAGCGACCAGCCATACGCGCTGTCTGTAGCGTTTTATCCAAGTTTTTATTTTGACAAAACTATCAAGAAAGGCAAAAAGAAATGACCACAGTTACTGCATCCGCCACATCTTCAGAAACCCCAAAAGATATGAAAACATTTTTCACAATATGGGGTGGGCAATTAATTTCTATGCTTGGCTCCGGGCTAACGCAATTTGCACTTGGCGTATGGATTTATGACCAAACCAAACAAGCCACCCCATTTGCTATTACGATATTGCTGGCTTCTTTACCAAGAATTTTATTACTGCCATTTGCAGGTTCCATTGCAGACCGTTTCAATCGCCGCCTGATTATGATGCTGTCTGATATCGGTAGCGCTGTATTGACGCTTGTTATTTTTCTTTTATTGATTGCAAACGGTTTACAAATTTGGCATATTTACATCATTGCCGCGTTAGGTTCTGTATTGAGTGCCTTTCAAGAACCAGCCTATATGGCTTCCATTTCAATGATTGTGCCGAAAGAAAAATTAGGCAGTGCTAACGGAATGACGCAAATGGGGCAGGCGTTAAGTTCAGTGCTAACTCCAGTATTGGCTGGCGCATTATTTGTGTTTATTGGCTTCAAAGGAATCATCTTAATTGACTTTGTCACATTTTTCTTTGCCATTGGTGCATTGCTTCTTGTACGCATTCCCCAACCAGAACAAACCCCCGAGCATAAAGAAAAGAATCTATTTCAAGATATAGCCTTTGGCTGGAACTTCTTACGCGAACGAACAGGCTTATTTGGTTTACTCCTATACTATGCCATGATTAACTTCCTGCTAAATTGGTGCGCCGTGTTAATTGTGCCAATGATTCTCAGCCGCTTCACACCCAATGTGCTTGGCTTACTTCAAACCGTGATGGGTATTGGCATGTTAATCGGCAGTATTGCAATGAGCGCGTGGGGCGGAGCAAAACGTCGCATCCCCGCCACAATTCTATTTATCTGCTTTGCATTGCTTGGTTACATCGTAGTTGGCATCACGCCAAATCCTTATATCATCGGCGCTGGCATATTTATTATGATGTTCTTCGTTCCGTTAGCAAGTGGTAATAGCCAAGTGGTGTTTCAAACCAAAATCCCGCGTGAAATTCAAGGTAGAGTGTTTTCGGTTCGTGGAGCCATTTCACAATCTATGATGCCAATTGCTTTTCTTACAGCAGGTCCACTGGCAGACAAATTTTTTGAACCACTTCTACAAGATGGCGGAGCATTAGCCACTACATTCATTGGTCAAATTCTCGGCACAGGTGCAGGGCGTGGCATTGGCTTAATGTTTATCCTTTCTGGCATAACCGCTATCATAATTAGTGCGATAGTCTTTGCAAACCCACGCATCCGCAATGTAGAAGATGAATTACCAGATGCACTTCCCAACGAATAGCCCCTCGCTTCTTTCTTGACTTCGAGTTGTTTCTGCAAACAAGCCTCATCTACACTGACAATTTGTAAGATGAGGCTTGTTTTTATTTGACAATCCTTCTTTTCTCTTCTACACTTCGCAAACTATGACAAACAAAACAGTCTGGTCTTCCGAATCTGGAGACTTACGAAAAAAAGACCTCACCCCTAACCCCTCTCTTATGAAGAGAGGAGAATCTGTGCCACCTCAACAGCAGATGATTTATCTGCATCGCGAGACGAGCGGACGGAATGGTACACCTGTATCTTTAGTGAAAAATCTTGTGCTTTCTAAAGAGGATTTGAAAGCATTGGCAAAGAAACTAAAACAGGGGTGCGGAACAGGCGGAACTGTAAAAGATGGCGTGATTGAAATTCAAGGTGAACATCGCCAGAAAATTTCAGAGATATTAATTAAATTGGGCTATAAAGTTAAGATTGCGGGTGGGTAATTTTTTCTTCGTTTGAGTATGTTGCATACTTAATATTATTTTTCCCATTGTTCTTTACAACATACATCATCTTATCTACAATCCCCAAAATTTTATCAGCAGAAATAGTTGGCGCGGAGAGGGTCAACACGCCCACGCTAAAGGTGAGGGGCCATTTGTTTATTGTCATTTCTTCTGCAATTGTAGAAAATAAATTAGATATAGCCGTGCGAGCCTCTTTTTCGTTTGTTTCTGGCAGTAGAATGGCAAACTCATCTCCGCCCACACGAGCGATGATGTCCGTTTTGCGTAAGTGAACTTTCATCTTTTCAGCAAGCGTTCGTAGCATTTTATCCCCGTATAAATGACCAAACGTATCATTAACTGTTTTGAAGTTATCTAAATCAATGAAAGCAATGGTAAAAGGATGTTGATAACGAAGCGAACGCTCAATTTCTCTTTCGAGAATATCGTTGAAGTGACGGTTATTAATAGCACCCGTTAAGTAATCTGTACGGGCGTGCATCCGTTCTTGTTCTAGTGACTTGAGCAGAATGGCAGGTAACAAGAAAAAGCCCAAACGGATTATCGTATTCCAAAGATAAGCAAAGGTGTCAGAATGGGCGGCTGTCAATACATCTACCAAAAGCCAAATGGCGGCACTAATGAACGCCATACCAATTCCAATGCTGGCACTAAAAGCGAATGAGAAAAACGCAATTGGAATTAAATAAAAAAGCGAGAAAGAAAGTTCAGCACCTGTATAAAAATCTAATAGTGCAACACCAACTAACATCAAAAGACCTACAATGATTTTGGAGGTTTTATTCATTTGTTCAATTAGATTTAAAATCCTTGCCATTACTTCCACATCCTATACAAGAGGGCAGATAATTCATCTGCCCTCTTGTTGTCACCCATGCCTGCTCATAAATTTTTCCATGCGATGTAAAGCTTCTTCTATTTTTTCGTAAGCAGTAGCATAACACATGCGGGCAAAACCTTCACCGCCTGGTCCAAAGGCGTTGCCTGGCACAACTGCCACATGCTCTTCACGCAATAACTTTTCGGCAAAATCTTCATCATTCATACCGGAGGCTTGGATGTTAGGAAAAGCATAAAAAGCACCACGCGGCTCGAAGGTCCGCAAACCGAGGCGATTTAATCCATTCACTAAAAGTTTACGGCGACGGTCATATTCCACACGCATTTCTTCTACATACGGGTCGCCATTAATTAATGCTTCATAGGCGGCATCTTGTGCAGTAGTTGGCGCAGACATAATTGTATATTGATGAATGCGTACCAACCCTTGAATTAAATCAGAAGGTCCGCACGCGTAGCCAATACGCCAGCCCGTCATTGCATAATCTTTTGAAAAACCGCCAATTAAAATCGTGCGATTTTTTATACTTTCACTTAAAGAGGGTAAACACACATGCTCAAAATCATAAACCAAACGGTCATACAATTCATCAGAGACAAGCAGTAAATCAAACTCTTCGGCAAGGTTGGCAATTTCCATCATCACCTCACGGGTGATGACCGCCCCAGTTGGATTGCTTGGATAGCCAATGAAAATTGCTTTGGTGCGCGGCGTAATTGCTTTGCGAATATCGGCAGGGTCAACCATAAATTGATTTTCTTCACGGCATGGAATTTCAATCGGCACACCGCCCGCCATAATCACTTCCGCTTGATACGAAACAAAACACGGTGTGGGAATAATCACTTCATCATCAGGGTCAAGAATCGCAGTAAAAGAAAGATACAACGCTTCAGAACCGCCGACTGTAGCAATGATTTGATTCGTTGGGTCATACTTCACTTGATACAAACGATTCAAATTGTTTGCAATTGCATCACGCAATTCCATTTTCCCCCAGTTCGATGTGTAATGTGTTTCACCATTTTGTAACGAGCGAATGCCCGCCTCCAAAATTGGTTTCGGCGTGGTGAAATCAGGTTCACCGATTCCAAGTGAAATCACATCTTTCATCGTAGCGGCAATATCAAAAAACTTACGAATGCCACTGGGTTTCAAGCCTGCCACACGTTTAGAGAGTCTTTCTGTTGCACTGATTTCTTGCATTAATTCTCCTTTTTGTCATTGCGAGGAGGTGTTCGCCCGACGAAGCAATCTCCAAGAAAATTATGAGATTGCTTCGCCACAAATAGCAAGAGCGTGGCTCGCAATGACATGCTATAGGGGTTCAACATGCCAGTCATCTGAAAGTTGCTGGTATGTTAATTCAAACGCAAAGCCTTCCACAGTTTTTACACGAAAACCCTTTTCACTCGGACCTTGCCAACGCGAAATAATTTCCGCAATTTCATAACGCCTTCCTTGCCATATTAAAGAAAGCGGGCGTTCTGCATATTCCGTATCTGACCTACACTCAACTGCTTCCATAACTTCTTTCTAAAAAGGGTGCGTCGCACTTTTATTGATTTAACTTTATCTTATTCTGTAGTGCGACGCACTCCGGCTAAACGACTATCTGACTATTATCACCAACATTGATTTGCATCACCGAACCATCGCCTCTTCCCTTGACCTTGACCTGTTTGCCGATAAGCGAACGAGTCATGACTGAATCTTTTATCTCACAATCTGCTTCGACGATGCTTTCTGAAATTTGAGCATTGTCAATCACACAATTCGCACCAATCGAAGCATAAGGTCCAATGGTTGAATTTGTAATCTTTGCGCTTTCGTGAATGGCACATGGCTCAATCACTTTTACTTGTGTACCTGTGTACTTGTGTACCTGTTTACCTTTATTTTTCTCCAACAAAATTTTATTTGTATCTAATGTCGCTTCAATGGTGCCAGTATCTAACCAAGTGCTGATTTTTTCTGTACGAACTTTTGCTCCATTTTTAATCATAATGGAAATAGAATCAGTTAAGAAATACTCATTCTTCAACATGATTCCTTTTTGCATTTGTTCTTCTATGGCGGCTAATAATTTTTCAGAGCTTTTTAAGTAATAGCACCCAACCACCACAAGGTTATTATCTAGGCTCTGTGGCTTTTCGATAAATTTTGTCACCCAGCCATCGGCACCCACTTCCGCCACGCCAAAACGACGCGGGTCTTCCACAGGCATTACCCAAGCCACACCGTCGGATTCTTCTTTGTCTAAAAATGAAAAATCTGTTTCCATTAACGTATCTGAAAAGCACATAATCATCGGACCTTTCAGATATTCTCGCGCCAACCATAAAGCGTGAGATTGTCCCTTCATTTCGTGTTGAGTCACAAAATGTGACTTGATATTTGGGTATTTTTCTTTAATAAAAGGCGGAACTTGCATTTCACCTAAGTAAGGACCCAAAATAAAAATAAATTCCGTGTTTTCTGGGTTTGGCAATGTGTTGAACATGTCCATCACATGTTCTAGCGAGGTTTTGCCCGCCACGCTGACCAGTGGTTTGGGTTTGCTCCAGGTATGTGGACGCATACGCGTTCCCCA
This sequence comes from Anaerolineales bacterium, assembly GCA_016789365.1. Lineage (GTDB taxonomy): Bacteria > Chloroflexota > Anaerolineae > Anaerolineales > Villigracilaceae > Villigracilis. Next base: position 37,114 of record JAEURH010000004.1, on the reverse strand, counting down.
ACCAGCCATAGGAATAACGATTTTTAGCGATTCGGTCATAGTGATTTATCCATGAATTATTTTTCTCATTATACCGTCTAGGGCTGGGATTTTTGATTTTCAACCACCCTACAATATATAGAATTACCACTCCCCAAAATTGCTTTTTATCTCGCCTGCTTGATACGCCTCTAATAATTTTCGATGAGATGGATAGACATATTTCGGCAAGTCACTTAATGAGAAAAATTGCATTTCAGCAATCTCTGCATCGGATTTTCCAGTGATTCTAAAATCTTTGCATAAGAAAACAACGGTGTGGTCGGTTTTCCATTGAATGAAGTTGCTGAAAACACCTAATAAAGTGACTTCGCCTAAATCTGCACCTGTTTCTTCTTTGGCTTCGCGACGTGTGGCTTGCTCTAATGACTCGTTTCTATTTAATCCACCACCTGGCATGAACCAGCCTTCTAAATAAGTATGTCGAATCAGCAAAACTTTATCATCTTGAATCATCATTACTCTTACACCCATGCGAACAGGGCGGAAGATGAAGCAGTAGATTTTGAATCCGAGATAGAGGAGTTTTAGATACATGATATTAGACAGTTGACCACAGACCGCCGACCGCGGTCAATTGTCAGCGGTCATTATATTATTTGCAAATTCGCCAAACTTGCCGCAAGTCTTTTAATCCCAACCGATTCAAAAACCACATCTACAATTTCATCGCCATCTTGCATTCTTGAATCTAAAACAATGCCTTCACCCCACATCGCGTGGCGGATTCTTGTTCCAGCCTTATATTTGGCTGTTGAAACAGGAGCAGGTTTCCCCGAAGAAGGAAGCGACCATTTTGTATCCAGTGGTGCACCACGCATGGCACGTCCAGTACGAGTTTTGCCAACTAATAAATCAGAAGGAACATCATCAATAAAACGAGATGGATACGTTTCTTCTGCCATGCCGCGACCACCACGTTGAATGGCGCGCAATAAATAAAGCCTATCTTTTGCGCGCGTTATGCCGACATAAAAAAGGCGACGTTCTTCTTCCATTTGCTCGGGTTCATCAAACGAACGGCTGTGGGGGATAATGCCATCATCCAGCCCGACAATAAATACTGCACCATATTCCAAACCTTTGGCGGCGTGTAAAGTTAATAATGTTGGCGCGTTTGAATCGGTGAGCGTATCTTGGTCTGAAACGAGGGCAACATTTTCAAGAAATTCATCTAACGTGCGCGTTGAATATTCCACTGCGAGTCTTTTTAATTCTTGCACGTTTTCCCAACGGTCTAAACTTTCTTCCGAATCATCATCTACTATATATTCTTTGTAATTCACGTCGCGCAAAATTCTGTCAAACAATTCTGGAACATTATCGGTGCTGGCATTTGCAATCCATGAAGATAACATGCCACCGAAATCTGCTAGCGGAATCGCGGCTCGACCTGTGAATGATTTGTAATGAGGAGACTCTGCGCCTCGCGCTAGGTCCAGCAGGATGGCTCCAGCGGAAACATTATTTTGGCGTGCGACCATGTGTAAGGTTGTGAGAGTCTTTTCCCCAATTCCTCGTGGCGGAATGTTGATAACTCTTCCTAATGCGGCTTCATCAGCAGGGTTATGCACAAGCCGTAAAAATGCGATGATGTCTTTTACTTCGCGCCGTCCATAAAACCTTTGTGCGCCCACTAATTTATATGGAAGGCGTGCTTGTAAAAATGCTTCTTCAATTAAACGAGACATGGCATTGGTACGATACATCACGGCACAATCTTTTGGTTGAAAATCACCAGAAGCAACAAGCTGTGCAATCGTATCTACAACAAATGAAGCTTCACCATAATCATCACGTGCTTCGTAGAAAAATATTTTTTCGCCTGCGCCTCTGTCACTAAACAATCTTTTCTTTTTGCGGTTTTGCGCGCGGTCAATCACACCCATAGCAACATCTAAAATATTTTGACGTGAGCGATAATTTTGTTCAAGCAAAATGGTTTGCGCGTTTGGAAAATCTTGTTCAAAGCGGCGGATGTTTCGATAATCCGCGCCACGCCATGCGTAAACGGAGTTATGGACAACAACGCCATTGGCAATGTAATTATGCAGGTTTTTTACTTCAAAGTCATGCACAATTCCATTGTAAGGCTCGGGTTCAATTTCTATGATTTCGTCCTCAATAATTTTTCCGTTTTTTTCAACGGCAACAATCATAGAAATATGTAACTGACTAGCAGGCATCAGGCTAAACTTGTTTGATAAAGGGGAATTGCCTTTATCTACAAGGAAAGCGCCCGTGACGATTTCAGCGTCGTTAGCAGATTCGCTTAATGTTTGCGCTACATTTTGAATATCATCATATTGCAAGCGATTCACTCCCACTCGCCAACTTTCGCCGCGTTTTATGCGCGGGTTGTAGCCGAATGACTTAAGATGTTTTGCAAGTTTTTTATCACTGCTCCATAAATCTACTCGATGGGCATGCCATGGCGATTCTTTGGTGAGTCGTCCATCTCCAAAATATCTTAAGTTAACAATATTTCTATATGTGCCTTGTGGAATGTAATGCGGATACTTACAATCCATTCCGAGGTCGGTTAATAATCGCTCTGCGTTTTCAGATGTATTAATATCTTTGAATAATTTATCAATATATGCTTGTGACATTCTCATGCGCCTAGCACGAACATGAAAGACTGTGGTTGGAATTCCATACTTGATTGAAAAATAAGTTTCCCAAAAATATGCTTCGTTTCTATCTTGGCATACTCTTAATATCCACATTTTGTGCGCGTTTTCTTGCGTGCTTCTTACTTGTAACCCAACAGTTAACTTACTGCCATCGCTTCTGGTATGTGAAGCAATGCCAATTCGATAGCCTTTATCTTTTCGATACATTAAGTACACATAATGAAGACCAGTTCTCATGCCTAGCCTTGTAAAGAAAATATGATTCGGCGTAGCGCGAACTACTATTCCGCTTTTGGTTTTTATTTTTACCAAATTGCCTTTAAAAGCCCGCTTGCCTTTGTGAGAAACGTTTTCGCTTAAAGTGGAGCCACGCCCACTGGCGGCAATCACTTCATCCCCTTGTTTAATATGTTCAATATTTTTATACCCATTTGGCGTTTGGATTTTTGTCCCTGAAGGAAAGCATTGATCTGGGTCGCCAACGCAAAATATATTTTTATGATGCGATGCTAGATGTTTTACAAGTGCATATTGGGCTAAGTTTGTATCTTGAAATTCATCCACTAATACATGCCGAAAGCGTTGGGCGTATTTATCTCGAACCGTTGGGTTTTCTTCTAACAAACGTGATGTGTAAAATAAAATATCATCAAAATCAACGGCGTTGCTGGCAATCAATCTTTTTTGATATTCGGTATAAACTCTTTTTACAACTTCATCACGATAAGTATTAATTGGAAAATCATCAGCAGAAATCAATTCGTTTTTTGCTCGTGAAATGGCGGCGTGAACACTAGAGGCTCGATATAGTTTTTCATTTAAGTTCATTTCACGAATAATAGATTTTGTTAAACTTTCTTGGTCATCTGAATCAAAAATCACAAAGTTTGATTCAAGTGGAAGATGTTCTGACTCGCGTCTTAATATCCGTGCACAAATTGAATGAAATGTTCCTAACATCATGCCTTCGATGGCTTGTTCATTTAATAATGCTTTAACTCGCTCAGCCATTTCTTTGGCGGCTTTGTTTGTAAATGTGACCGCTAGAATTTGCCAAGGTCTTACCCCTTGATTTGCAATCAGATATGCGATTCGTTGAGTCAATACACGCGTCTTGCCTGACCCGGGACCTGCTACTACTAAAACAGGTCCGTCATTGGCTGTGACAGCGTTTTTTTGTTGTGGGTTGAGTTTGTTGAGGAAGTCCATTGTTGGTTATTAGTTTTCAGTATTCGGTATTCAGTAAAAAATTAGTAGTAACAAGTAACGAGTAACAAGAGCGTAAAATCTTGTTACTCGTTACTTATATCTTAATTCTTATGTACTTGTCTACTTGTTTAGCCTAACTGTGATGTGCAATTGGGGCAACGGGTTGCCTTAATAGAAATGGTTGAATAGCAGAAATTACATTCTTTGGTAGTTGGGTCAGCTGGGGGAGGGGCTTTCTTCATTTTGTTTGCAGTTCTTACAATTAAGAAGATGACGAAGGCGATGACGAGAAAATCAAAGATGCTTTGTACGAATGCACCCCATTTGATAACGGCTTCTCCTATTGTGGATGTCTCTTCGCTAAGGTTAATTCCACCCATGAGTAAGCCAATCAAAGGTGTGAGAATGTCACCGACAAGGGATGTAACAATTTTTCCAAATGCACCACCGATGATGACTGCGATGGCAAGGTCTAGTACGTTGCCGCGTGCAATGAATTCTCGAAATTCTTTTAGCATGTTGAATCTCCTGTGATTTTTTTTGATTGTATGGCAGGTGAGGGGGCGTGTCAACAAGGTGGTAGCGAAGAAAAAAGTTATTTTTTTAGAAACAGGATGCAGGTCAGGAATGAAGCGTGGGTTTATCTTATGTTTATTTTGTGTTGGGTTATTATCCATCAAAGGTGACTATACAGGTTAATTCTTAAGTATGGCTGTTGACGTACTTAGATAATTAGGTATAATTTGCTTTGCCTATTTTCGGTTCGTAAGTTTATGAAAAGGAGGTGGTGCTTTAATAAAGATGTTGAAAAAAATGTAAGATGTAGTTTGTTGAAAAAACCACCTATTTAAAAATTCTTCTTGGAGGAGAAACTCATGTTACGAAACCGTTTGTTTGCTTTAATCGGTTTGTTGGTAATTGCTAGCATGGTACTTGCCGCTTGTGGTACCCCTGCTGCACCAGCTGACCCGGAAACCGTCGAAGTTGTTGTGACGGAAGTTGTTGAAGTTGAACGCGATGCTTTCACAACCCCACACCCAATTTTAGGCGATGTGAGAGTTCGTCAGGCTCTTTCCTATTGTACAAATAAATTGGACTTGATTAAGTCTGTGTATGTCACCTTAACGCCTGAGCAACAAGAAGGCTTGGTGATGCACACCAATATCCCAACCGACCACTGGGCTTATGCTGGTGATGAAAATATCACCATTTATGAATTTGACCCTGAAAAGGGCGCTGCCTTGCTTGATGAAGCAGGCTGGACTCTCGCTGAAGGCGCTTCTATTCGTACTAATGCCAATGGCGAAGCCCTCGCGCTTCAATTCACAACCACCAATGCTACCTTCCGCCAAACTTGGGGTGCTGTTTTTGTTCAACAAATGGCAAATTGTGGTGTCCAAATTATCCCATTGTATGCCCCTGCTTCTTGGTGGTTCGGTGATACTACTGGTTTAGCCCGCCGTGATTTCACACTTGGCGCATTCGCTTGGGTTGGTACTGCTGACCCGGGTGGCCAAACCTTGTATGCTTGTGACCAAATTCCTACCCCTTCAAACGGTTGGGAAGGTCAGAACTATATGGGTTGGTGTAATGAAACCGCCAGTGCCGCAATTAAGAACGCCAATAACACCTTAATAAAGGACGAACGCATTGGTTTCTACCGAACATTCCAAGCCGAATTTGCTAATGATGTTCCTAGCATTCCATTGTTCAACCGCACCGAAACGCTTGCAACTTCTGCTGATTTAACAGGCTTTGCTCCTACCCCAGGTGAACCTTATTACACTTACAATGTGTATGATTGGGAAATTGCCGGTAGCGACACGATTGTGATGGGCTTCCCACAAGAACCCGCTTCACTCTTCACCCTTGTGGAAGATGCTTATGTAGCAAATGTTGCTTACACTTTGATTCGCCCCTTCCAATCGACCAGCTTGAACTATGACTTCCAAGCAGTGTTGGTGAAGCAATTACCCACCCTCGAAAACGGTGGCACCACCAATAATGATGTTGAAGTTTCTGAAGGTGCAAAAGTTGTGGATGCGAATGGCGATGTGGTTGACCTTGCCGCTGGTGTGACCATCATCAACTCCGCTGGCGAAACAGTTGAATACACTGGTGGAACCGTCAGCATGAAACAACTCGTTTCCCGCTTCGACCTTGTTGATGGCTTAACTTGGGAAGATGGCACACCTGTAACAAGTGCTGACCTCGAACTTGGTCAAAAAATTGCTTGTGACCCAGAATCCGGTGCTACTTCCTTCATCACTTGTAACAAGACTGCAAGCGTTGAATTCTCTGGTAATGGCTATACCCAAACTTGGTTACCTGGTGTTCAAGACCCGCTATATTTCATCCCTGTATGGCCCATCTACCCTGCTCATCAATTGGGTGATGTTCCTGCCGCAGAATGGGCAACCAATCCACTCGTTGCAGAAACCCCGCTTTCCTATGGTCCATACCGCATTGTGGAATGGGTAAAGGGTGAACGCATGGTCTTCGAAGCCAATCCAAATTGGTATGGCACCCCTGTCAAAACCCCCAATATCGTGATTCAAATCATCACTCCTGAAAGCCAAGAAGGCTTGCTTTTAGGTGGTGAAATTGATACCCTCGGTTCAGAAGCGATTGTCAGCCCAACTGAAACATTGGCTGCCGCCGCCGCAGAAGGCAAGATTACTCTCTATGTAAACCCAAGCGCAACCTGGGAACATATTGACCTTGCTTTGTTCATTCGCTAATTTTGCTTGTGTAAGTGTAAGTTAGAAATAGGTGTGCCTCGAAAGAGGCACACCTATCCTATCTGAGGTGTTTCGATGACTGCATTTTTTATCAGACGAATATTCCAAATGATTATTGTGGTGCTGGTTTCAGCAATTGCTTCTTATGCTTTGTTAAACCTCGCCCCAGGGGGACCGCTCGCCGGACTCAGGCAACAACAACAAAATGCGCGCTTCCAAATCAATGAAGATGATATTGCCCGCATCCGTGCTTATTTTGAATTGGACTTATACCTTCCTTATCGTTTTACACGCTGGTTAATTGGTGTGCCGCGAGGTCCCATTGTTATTGGTGGCCAAGAATATTTTTCTGACTTAACCATTGGGTGCCGAAAACCTATTGAAACAGAAACTTTGAATCAAAAAACAGGGGAATATGAATCACGTATAACAGGTTGTAAAGAATACGTGCAATTGAAAGATTTAGAGGGCAGGCGTACCAGCCGAGGCATTCTGTTAGGAGATTTTGGCTTGTCATGGCGCATTTTGCGAGACCGCCCCGTCTCCGACTTACTTTTGAGTAGGTTGCCTAAGACTTTACAGTTAATTGGCCTTTCAACTCTACTTTCTTTGTTGATAGGAATTCCATTGGGGGTATATTCAGCAGTTAAGCAATATTCACGCTTTGATTATATTTTTACTACATTAGCATTTATGGGGTCTGCAATGCCGACATTTTTCTTCGGCATTGTGATGATTATTTTGTTCTCTCTGGTTCCCAAAGAGGCAGGCTTGCCTTATATACCTGCCGGGCTATCCGAATCGGTTCGTGATTACACCATACCCATTATCGGCGCAGTAGAAGCGGGTAGTTTCAAAGATAGATTTTTACACATCTTATTACCAGCCGCGGTGCTTACCATCGTAAATATTTCATTGTATAGTCGTTTTGTGCGTGCCAGCATGTTAGAAGTGATGCGCCAAGATTATGTCCGCACTGCCCGCGCCAAAGGCTTGACTGAACGCATTGTTATTTTGAAGCACGCCCTTCGCAACGCGCTCATTCCATTTATTACGATTGTGGTATTTACTCTGCCCGGTTTATTTAGTGGTGCTATTATTACCGAGAGCATCTTTGCATGGCCTGGCATGGGCAGGTTATACTTGCTTGCTCTGGGTGACTATGACTACCCCGTAGCCATGTCTATCTTCTTCATTCTAGCGGTTCTCACGGTAATTGCTACCCTCTTGCGTGATTTTCTCTACACGCTGGCAGACCCACGAATTCGCTTATCATAAAAGGTAGAGGAATAATTTTATGTCTGTCGCACAAGTAGCAAACCTTTCAGCAGAAGCAATCTCTATCGAAGAGCGTTCCCCATTTCAAATTGTAATGATGCGTTTCAGGCGACATCGGCTAGCAATGGTGTCGCTTATATTGATGATATTTATTTTCACTATCACCGTATTTGCCCCTGTGATAGCTCCTTTTCAAGTTCAAGAACTCTCTGTCAATAAATATTTTGTCGCTTGGGGAACTGTGGACGAAGCAACCGGACGTGTTCACCACATGGGAACAGACCACATTGGTAGAGATTACTTCTCGCGCCTTATTTATGCTGGGCGTATTTCACTCACGGTTGCACTTATCTCTGTCATCATATCCGAAACCATAGGTATTGTCATTGGGGCAGTTTCCGGTTTCTTTGGTGGTTGGATAGACTCTGTCTTGATGCGCTTTGTAGAATTCATGCTTACCATTCCTACCCTGCCGCTGTTATTGATTATCTCAGCCATGCTTCTGCGGGATGAAAACCTGATACCGATTCCAGAGTCGATATTAACTTTTATGGGCAACCTTCTGCTCCTCACACCAAGAGACGCGCGAAGTGCCGTATTGATTATTTTGATTTTAGCGGGTTTTGGTTGGTTAAATGCCGCACAACTTATGCGTGGCATGGTGCTTTCCTTGCGTGAACAAACCTTTGTAGAAGCTTCTCGCTCCTTAGGTGCTTCTAACTTCCGCATCATTACTCGTGATATGATACCTAATGCTATGGCACCCATCATCGTAGATGCTTCGCTTGGTTTAGCAGGTTACATCGTTGGTGAAGCCGCTCTTGCCTTTTTAGGTTTTGGGATTCAAGACCCGATTCCGACTTGGGGCAACATGCTTGCTGCTTCCCAGCAGTTTATGCTCGACCGCCCATGGCTTCCACTCGTACCTGGGCTTCCTATTTTTATCTGCTCTTTGGCTTTTAACTACATTGGCGACGGCTTACGCGATGCACTTGACCCGCGCTTAAAACTCTAACTTTGGAGAACTCTTGTGACTGAAAAAACAAACACAAATCAACCTCTGCTAAAGATACAAAACCTCAAAACTTATTTTTATACTGAGGATGGAGTTGTCCGTGCAGTAGACGGTGTAGACCTGGAAGTTTACCCAGGCGAAGTGTTAGGCATTGTAGGCGAGTCAGGCTGTGGAAAAAGCGTTACTTCGCTTTCTACCATGCGGCTGATTAGCCAACCGGGAAAAGTTGTAGAAGGTCAAATTCTATTTGAAGGTACCGACTTATTACAAATTTCTGAAAGCGAAATGATGCATGTGCGTGGCAATCGCATCTCCATGATTTTTCAACAACCGCAAACTTCACTTAACCCTGTCTTTCGCGTCGGCGAACAAATTGGTGAAGTGCTAAACATCCACCAAGATTTTGGTAAAGAAGCCGCCCAAACTCGCACCATTGAATTGCTGAAACAAGTTGGTATTCCAGACGCAGAACGACGTATGCAAGCGTTCCCGCATGAACTATCTGGTGGTATGGCGCAACGTGTGATGATTGCTATGGCACTCGCCTGTGTGCCGGACTTATTGATTGCAGACGAACCCACCACCGCTCTCGATGTCACCATCCAAGCCCAAATCCTAGACTTGATGCGTAACCTCCGCACTCAGTTAGGTTCAGCAGTCATCCTCATTACCCATGATTTAGGCGTAATTGCTGAAATGGCAGACCGTGTAGCAGTGATGTATGCTGGGCAAGTCGTTGAACAAACCAGCGTGCAAGATTTGTTTGCAGAACCATTGCACCCATACACAAAAGGCTTAATTGGCTCAACCCCAATCCTTGGAAAAGTGCGTGAAAAGTTAGATGTTATTCCTGGCACAGTACCAAACTTAATTAACCTGCCAGTGGGTTGCCGCTTTGCTCCTCGTTGCCAAGCCCGAATTGAACATAACTTATCTATTTGTACCGAAAAAGAACCAGACCTCATCCAAACCAGTGGCGGACATGCCGTACGTTGCTGGCTATATCAAGAGGCGAATGGGCACACTCCGCCTCAAAATTCCAAAATTAACGCAAAGAAATGAATCTACTATGCCTAACAATCAATCCAAAAGTAATTACGATTTAGTTGTTGTAAAAGACTTGGTGAAATACTTCCCAGTGCGCTCCGGCGTTCTTCAACGTGTAAACGCTTGGGTAAAAGCAGTGGACAAAGTTAGTTTCACAGTCAAAGAAGGCGAAACGCTTGGGCTAGTAGGAGAATCCGGGTGCGGCAAAACAACTGTCGGGCGCGCTATGCTGCGATTAATCGAACCCACTTCTGGCTCCGTTTTCATCAATGGTGAAGATGTTATTGAAATGCGTTCTCAATCGCTCAAAGCCGCTCGCCGCAATATGCAAATCATTTTCCAAGACCCGTATGCCTCGCTGAACCCGCGCTTGCCGATTGGCGAATCTGTGATGGAAGGTTTGCACATTCACAAAATTGGTGACCCAAAAGAACGTTGGGAAGTTGTCCTCAAAATGCTCAAAAAAGTTGGCTTAGAAGAATATCACGCTCGCCGTTACCCGCATGAATTTTCAGGTGGTCAACGACAACGCATCGGTATTGCACGCGCTTTGGCATTGAATCCTAAATTCATCGTTTGTGACGAACCTGTTTCCGCGCTAGATGTTTCCATTCAATCACAAGTTCTCAACATTCTCAAAGACTTGCAAAGCGAATTTGGTTTAACCTACCTGTTTATTGCCCACAACATGAGCGTCGTTGAACACATCTCTGACCGTGTTGCTGTGATGTACCTCGGCAAAGTCGTTGAACTTGCTGACCGCGACGAACTCTTCCGCAGTCCTTTGCACCCATACACCAAAGCCTTAATGTCTGCTATCCCAATTCCAGACCCTACCGTCAAGCGTGAGCGAACCATTCTTAAAGGCGATGTTCCCAGTCCGCTTAACCCGCCAAGTGGTTGTCGCTTTCACACTCGTTGCCCAATTGCAATTGATAGGTGTAGCCAAGAAGAACCCGAATTTCGAGAAGTACGCCCAGGTCACTTTGTGGCATGTTTGTTGGCAGAATAAAATAATAAAGAGACTGCGCAAGCAGTCTCTTTTTATTTAACATGGTTATAATATTCAATATGAAAAAAATAATTTCATTTGCATTGATGATGACATTAATAACAGGATGCGTGCGATTTCAAAATCAAAATGCGACACCAACCGCTTCATCCACGCCTCTGCCTGTTTCCCCAACCTCAACCCTTTCTACTTCCCGACTTACTGTTTGCTTAGGCGCGGAGCCGAATAGTTTATATCCATTTGGCGAATTGAATGCTCCTGCAAAAAGCGTGCTTGCCGCCATTTATAACGGACCTATCAATACAGTAGATTATGAATATCAACCTGTCATTTTGACTGGGCTTCCTTCGCTTGAAAATGGTGATGCAGAAATAACTCGTGCCACCGTGCAACCACAAAGCATCGTGGTAGATGCGGATGGAAACCTCGTCAATTTAGAAACTGGCGTGCGCGTGAAACCTGCAGGTTGTCGTAGTGATGATTGCATCATCACTTATGACGGCACAGACGCAATTGAAATGGACCAAATGATTGTCACCTTTCGGATGCGCCCAGACTTAACATGGTCAGATGGTACGCCTATTGTTGCCGACGATTCGATTTATGCCTTTGAAATTCAAGCCGATACCGATACAAATTTATATTTGATAGAGCGAACTCAAATTTACGAAGCGGCAGATACCCATGTTCTGCAATGGTTCGGTTTGCCAGGCTTTGTGGACCCAACTTACTTTACAAATTTTTTTCATCCTGCTCCTAAACATTTGTGGAGTAAATTTTCTGCTGAAGAACTATCGTCTATTGATATTGCTTCACGCACACCAACAGGTTGGGGACCGTACATGGTGAAAGAATGGATTCCGAATGACCATATTACTTTGACGAAGAATCCTTACTACTTCCGTTTGCGAGATGGCTTCCCAAAAACGGATGAAATTATTTTTCGCTTTATTTCTGAGCCAGATGTGGCATTGAGTGAATTAATCGCCGGGCGTTGTGATGTACTAGACCCATCTATTAATTTAGAGAATCATGTCGGCTTATTGCAAGAGATGCAATCTGCTGAACAAGCGCAAGCCTTTGTGACGACCGGCATGTCTGTTGAATGGCTGGGCTTGGGGATTAATCCCGCATCTTATGATAACGGTTATAACCTGCAACAAGACCGCCCCAATTATTTTGGTGATGTTTATACTCGCCAAGCGATTGCATACTGTTTGAATCGCCAAGCAATTGTGGATAATGTTTTATTTGGCTTTACACCTGTACCTGCTAGTTATGTGCCGCCAAGTCACCCAACCTATGACTCAAATCTTAAAGCCATCCCCTATGACCCCGAAGTTGGTAATTCATTGTTAGAGCAAGCAGGCTGGCAAGACCATGACGATAACCCATCTACACCACGCCGCGCTGTAAATGTTCGTAATGTTGCTTACAACGCGCTATTAGAACTAAATTATTACACCACATCCACAGCGCAACGCAGACAAGTAGCCGCCATTCTTGAAGAATCATTGGCTGAATGTGGCATTGGATTAAACGTTCAATATCTTTCACAAAATGAATTGTATTCACCCAATGGTTTGTTATTTGGTCGTCAATTTGATTTGGCTGAATACGCCTTAGGTGTTGAAAGTGTAGAACCTGCTTGCCATTGGTTTACTTCATTTGAAATTCCAAACGCTGAAAATGATTTTATTGGTACGAATATTACGGGCTTTAACAATCAAGCATACGATACTGCATGCCGAAATGCTCAATTTGCTTTGCGTGATGAGCAGGCATATTTGAATGAATATCGTCAGACTCAAATTATTTTTGCAGAAGAATTACCAGCCATTCCGCTTTTCTATCGCTTGCGCATCGCCGCCGCCCGCCCAGAGGTTTGTGGATATGTATTAGATGCAACCGCCAATCCAATGTCGAACATTGAAGCAATGGGCATTGGCGAAACCTGTCAGAAGTAATACATTCTATGCTCAACCCGCCGTCCTCGATGGGCAGAGACGAGTTTAACTTCTTGCAAAACTGATTAGTGTTTGCAAGGTGAAGTTTGCTATAATTTATTTATTGATTTATATGCTTATAGGCGGTCTGTGACCGCCGTATTGGCAAAATATTCAGAGGGTCACAGACCCTCTGAAAGCAAAGATTATTGATTGCAAGAAGAATTTATCTTTTTATTTCATCTGTATTTGGATGATGGATTAGGAATTATATGGAACGCAGAATTCTGCTGGTAGATGACCAACGCGACATTTTGAAGTTGTTGCGTTCTGCCTTAGACACGCTCAAAAACGACAAAATAAAAATTTCCGAAGCGCCTTCTGGTGAAGAAGCTTTGCTTGAATCCAGCCGCCATAATGTAGATTTGCTCGTCACCGATTACAAATTGCCCGGCATGAGCGGCGTAGAATTGATGCGAAAAATTCGTGTGCGCCACCCAGAAGTGAAAGTGATTCTCGTCACTGGCACTAGTGATAAAAAGGCACGTGATGAAATGCTAAACGCTGGAGCATTAGCCATTTTTGATAAACCGATTCCAATGGCAGACTTTTTAGATTCTGTCGAACGCGGGTTGGGGCTTGTGCAAACTATTTTTCCGCCAGAAAAAGCCACCGAGCAAATCGAAGAAAAACGCTACACGCGAGTATCAGACCTGATTGCAAACTTCAGGCAAGATGCAGAAGCCGAAGCGGTTTTTCTTCTTAACGATAGAGGTTTGGTGCAAGCCCGCACTGGCGCGTTGCACGATTCCAGTATGGAAGTTTCGCTTATCTCTGCTTTGATGGCAGTGCATAATGCCAGCCTGAAAGTGGCTCGTTATAACCATCAAGAAAATTTAGATGCGTATCATGTTTTTAGCAATGGCGACCATGATTTATTTTTTATTCCCGTTACGCCAATGTATGCTTTGCTAGTGGCTGGGAATGGACTTGCAAACGAAGATAAAGTTTTAGAAACGATTAGTGGATTGCTGGCTTTGCGAACCGAATTGGAACGTGCGTTGAAATCTATGGGTGTAACTGGGGAATTGAAAGAAGTTGCCGCTTCTGCCGTAGTTCAAACTGTTCCTCTCAAGCAAACAGATAAATTAGCCCGAGCCGTTCCTGCCCCCGAAATGGAACAGTTACTGCAACAAGCCCCGACTCAAAAAACCAAAGCACAAAGTGTAGATGATTTTTGGAATGATGCCGCAGAAAAGAATGCCAAAAAATCTGCTAATCCTGATGTCATGTCTTTGGAAGAAGCCAAAAAACTTGGCATTCTTTCAGACGGGAAGTAAAATTTTTGTGATACAATACTGCCCGCACTGGGGTATGGTGCAATGGCAGCACACCAGCCTTTGGAGCTGTGGATCTTGGTTCGAATCCAGGTACCCCAGCCACACTCTATTTGAAACGGGATTTGTCGCAGAGCAATGCTTCGCACAAATCCTGTTTTCGTCTAAATGCTTAGCCACAGAGACCACAGAGACCTTTAAGTTTTTCTCTGATGTCTCTGTGAACTCTGTGGCAAAATTATTAAGGTGAACTTATGAAAATTACAGCCATTTTGCTTGCCGCCGGGCAGGGGACTCGTATGAAATCATCATTGCCAAAGGTCTTGCACCCTATTGCTGGCAAACCGATGATTGCTCATGCTTTGAATGCGATTCAAGCCTCTACAACCGAAAAACCGATTGTAGTGGTGGGGCATGGAGCAGATGAAGTGATTAAGTATCTTGGTGATTCTGCGCAAACAGTTTTGCAAGAACCACAATTGGGGACAGGTCATGCGGTGATGCAAGCCGAATCATTGCTCAAAGGCAAAACAGATTTAGTCGTTGTCTGCTATGCCGACATGCCTTTGTTACGCGGTGAGACGTTACAAAAATTGGTCGAGACTCAAAAGAATAATAAAGGTCCCATCTCAATGCTGACAGTCATTGCTGATGACCCGCGCGGGTTTGGCAGAATTATTCGTAATCAAAAGAATACGGTTGAAGCCATTGTTGAAGAGTATGTTGCTACAGATGAACAAAAGAAAATTAAAGAATTAAATGTGGGTGGATATTGTTTTGATGCAAATTGGTTATGGGACGCATTAAAACGGATCCCAAAGAATGAGAAAAAAGGCGAATATTACCTGACAGATACTGTTGAATTAGCATCAAAAGATAATTTACCAGTGCTAGCCACTGTGATGGATGATGTAGAAGAGACCATTGGAATCAATACGCGCGTGCATTTATCCGAAGTGGAAACTGCCATGCGAAAAAGAATTAATGATGAACACATGTTAAATGGTGTCACGTTAGCAGACCCTGCTTCCACGTATATTGAAGCGGATGTAAAAATCGGTAAAGATACAGTCATCATGCCGAATACTTATCTGTATGGAAAAACGGAAATCGGTGAATCAAATGTAATTGGACCGAATACGATTATTCGTGATACAAAAATTGGAAATGGATGCAAAGTGTTGGCATCTGTTTTGGAAGGCGCAGTGCTTGAAGATGATGTAGATATGGGTCCGTTTGCAAGGTTGCGAAAAGGCGCGCATTTGGGAAACCATGTGCACATGGGGAATTTTGGTGAAGTGAAAGATTCGTATTTAGCGGATGGAGTCAAGATGGGGCATTTCTCTTACATTGGTAATGCACAAATTGGGTCAAATACAAATATTGGTGCAGGAACGATTACTTGTAATTATGATGGTGAGAAAAAACATGCCACTGAAATTGGGGAAGACGTGTTTATTGGTTCGGATACAATGTTGGTTGCTCCGCTAAAAATTGGTGATGGTGCTAGAACTGGGGCAGGGGCGGTCGTCAATAAAAATGTAGAAGCAGATACACTTGTAGTTGGTATGCCTGCTCGTACTATTAAAAGACTAGAAAGAAAGCCGAAGAAATAAAATGACTAGAGAAGAGAAACAATCCTTAATTGATTTAGCCAATGAAGCCCGCAGACGCGCGTATGTGCCGTATTCAAATTATCCAGTGGGGGCGGCGTTACGCACAAAAAGTGGACGTTTATATACAGGTGTGAATGTTGAAAATGCGGCATATCCGCAGACCATGTGTGCGGAACGTGTGGCAATTTTCAAAGCCGTGTCTGAAGGTGAAACTGAATTTGAAGTGATTGCAGTTGTAACGAATAACGGTGGCTCACCGTGTGGTGGATGCCGTCAGGTAATGGCAGAATTTGGTTTAGATACTGTTGTTTTGTTAGCAGATGGTGAAGGAAAGTTAAAGAAAGAAACTACAGTGAATGAATTGTTGCCAGAAGCATTTACGCCAAAACATCTTGTGGTAAACAAGTGAAGGGGTGCGTCGCGCTTGATAAGTTGAGAGATTCTTAACCCTTTTGGCGCGACGCACTTATACAAGACCATGACTGACTTTCGTTCCTTTCGTGCTTCTGCTGTCGTCCTCCGCCATGCGGACTGGGGTGAAGCAGACCGTTTGCTAACGCTTTATACAAAAGAGCAAGGCATTGTGCGGGCATTGGCAAAAGGTGCAAGAAAAGTTACGTCACGAAAAGCAGGTCACTTACAACCGTTTACATACGTCACGATTCAATTTGCCAAAGGGCGGGATTTGTTAATTGTGACGCAAGTAGAAACGATTAATGCATTTCTCCCATTGCATGATGATTTGTCAAAAACAAGTTATGCCGCTTACATTGTGGAATTGCTTTTGCGGTTTTCTTATGAAGAAGAAATTGGCAACCCGACCATTTTTCGTTTATTAGTTGAAACATTAGACCGAATTGAAAAAGAATCAGATTCTTGGTTAGCAATTCGGTATTATGAAATGAGATTGTTAGATGCTGTCGGGTTTCGTCCGCATCTATTTGAATGTGCAAATTGCGGACGTGAAATTTTAGCCGAAGACCAATTTTTTTCTTATACGGCTGGTGGAGTCATTTGTCCACGCTGTGGCGAAGGCTTGCCAAACTTAACAAAAATTTCTTTGGAGACTTTGAAATATTTGCGCCACTTCCAAAGGTCAAGTTATAGAGATGCTTCAAGAGCAAGACCCAGTTCAGACATCCAGAAAGAAGCGGAAGTTTTGATGCAAGGATATTTCACTTATATCCTTGAACGTGAATTAAATACGCCGGACTTTATCAAAAAAGTGAAATCATAAAAAAGACGGTTGATCAACCGTCTTTTTTTATTTTTATAATTTTTCTTCGCATTGTATCAGTCAATGGTCTGGATGTAATCGGTTGGGTGGAAGTAATTGCATCTGACGCATACCCGAATCTTCTTAACGTGATACGGTGTACCCAACTAAAAATCGCTTTGGCTGAAAATTCTTCTTCATAAGGTATCGGTGTGGTGGCATTATTTTCAATCGCATCACGCAATTGATTTGCTGTCGTGCCATCAAACTCGGTGCGCCCAGCACCAATTGCCCAATAGATGTGTGCATCACTTGATGCAATTTTTGCTAATGGCAAATAAATAGAAAGTTTTTGAGCCACACGGTCAAAATTTTGTGTGCCCATGTTGTGCGTTTCAATTCCCCTCAATACTGCTTTCGCACGCGGGTTGGTCATTGCGCCTAACACGGCTTCCATTGAAAGGCTGTTTGGTAAATTATTAAATGGATGTGGTGCAATAGCAATGCCACCTTGTTTACCAATGTGTAACAATGTATCTGTCATAGATAAGCCAGCAGGTGGCAATGTTTCAATAAACAATGCTACTAGATGACCATCTTTGGTTGAGATTTCTACACCAGGGACGACTTCGATTCCATACTTGGGGGCAAGTTGTTGCGCTTCGAGTGAGCCGCGAATTTCATCGTGGTCAGTGACTGCAATGACATTTAATCCAACATCGGATGCGTGTTTTAAAATTGCACGTACAGTGGTTGTGGCATCATGGGAGTAGATGCTATGAATATGTAAGTCTGCAGTGCCCATTGATTCCTTCGTGATGTGAGCGTATTGTTAACATGGTTATATCATAGACTCTTGAAATTTGTCTAAACTTATAAGTAAATATTTTGTTAGAAAAAAGAGAGCATTTTTATAATGCTCTCTTTTGATTAATCCGCCGCCGCTGTCACCTGAATTGGCTCCACCTTTTTGCGCCAGAAGAATGCCCAATATAAAATCACTGAAATTGTATAAAGAATAATTGTGCCAATAAATGGCGGACCAAATCCATAATTCACTTGTAGCCATCCACTAATCGTCGGGCTGAATGCCCAACCGAAATTCCATGCCATGCTGGTTAAACTTGCAATCGTCGCACGGGCAGATGGGTCAACCCGTTCCATGACAAAGGTTTGATATACAGGACTGCTCATGTTCATCAAAGCGAGTCTTATATAAAATGTCGCGGCACCAACCCAAAATATGGGTGAGAACCCAAGCAGAATTAAGAAAGGAATCGAAAGGGCTTGTGAAATGACGACGAGTTGAATCTTGCCCATTCTTTCAGCAAGCGGAGGTGCAACGAGTAGTCCGATTGCCATTGCTAATGAACCCCATGCGAATAATGTGCCAATCACAGGGTCTGGTTGTTTATGTACTTCTCTAAAAAATACATTCATAAACGGCATGATTAATCCCGCGCCGATGGATGTGAGAAGCATGGGCAAAATAAATTTGACTAATAAAGCAGGTTGTTTTTTTGCATATTCCAATGGAGCGAAAATCGCGCGGTTTGATTTTGCAACCTTTGGAGATTTTATAAATATCAAAGGCAAAATTGCAATCATCGCAAAAATGCCTGAAACTAAAATTGTGTTTCCATAAGCAGTGCTATCTGTGGCGGAGATATTTTGCACGCTTCCAATCCAAGTGGGGAGGTAGCCACCGACCCAACTACCGACTGAACTCATCGTCATCATTAAGCCTTGACCAAAACTGAATAAATACGTTCTTTCTTTTTCGTCACTGTTCTCCATAAGGAAAGGTGACATGGTTACGCCTGCCAAACTTTGTGCCAAACCCGAAAGCACGTTCATTGAATAAAACGAAAATTCAGTTTGCCAAATTGCCATTGCAAGAATTGAGATTCCCAACAAAACGCTTGATAATACGAGCGAACCTTTGCGTCCGATAATGTCTGCTAGATAGCCCATTGGCAAAGCGGCGATTAATGCCACAAAACTTGAAGCGGTGACCAAGTTGCCAATCAATGCTTCATCATAGCCGAGGCTGAGGGCGTAGAAGTTAAAGATTAAACGAAACACGCCCATCACTGCACCTGTGATGATGACGTTTAAAAGATAATAGCGCGCATTCGGTTTGAAGGCGCGAATATGGTTTCCGTATTCACTCAAAATACGGAACGGTTTGAAAATATTTATGTTATTTTGATTCATGTGATTTCTAATTTTTTTATTCTATTAAGCCACAGAGGTCACAGAGTTTTTGAGAAAAAATCTCAGAGGTCTCTGTGTTCTCTGTGGCTATTTTTCTAGTATGGGTTCGTTTTCCAAAAAGGAATTTAATTGTTTATAAACAGAGTCCAACGCTTGCTTGCGAACGGTGTAACGATTGTTCTCATCTTCTTCAATTGAAAATTCAACCAAACTTGCCAAGCGTAACTCTTTGAGATGATGAGTCACTGTCGGCGGGCGCAGTTGAAGTCTGCGTGCAATTTCAGAAGGCGTGAGGCTTTCTTGCGAAAGATAAAAAAGAATCTTTAAGCGGGTAGGGTCAGCCAGTGCTTTCAATGAACGCACCAGTGCATCTGGCACGGTTTCACCGGGGATGACAGACATATCCGCTGGGCGCGCGCCGAACATAAGAAGCATTGTGTCTTTATCAATGCGGTCAAAGAAAATTAACGGCGTCGTCCAAAATGCTGGTGCAATGATAAATTTTGAAGCGCGGAATTCATCATTGAGTTGAATCCCTTGCGAAAGCTCAAGGAATAATTCTTCAAAAGAAAGTTGACTTTCAAGACTCATTGCACGTTCAAGACCAGCCCGCAGGATAGGCTCGACGCGCTTTTCTTCCTCCTCAAAAAAGGCTTGGTAGTAGGCTTGCATCGCCGAGAGAAATCCTTCACCAAGTTCTTCGGGTTTAGCAACCCAATTCAAAAAGTTTTCAATCTCTTCGCGTTTGAACTTTCCATGCTTTTTCTGAAATTGCTTAAAGAAAAAATCAGCATCTTCCGATTTCCATTTTCTTTCATCAATAATTCGCAACAACGTACTATTAAACTTTTGATGTTTTTCATCGTTTGGCGTTTCATCCAATTGCGTTAACCTAATCATACGCTCGGCGGGCGGAATTTGCTTCAAAGCCCACAACGCGCTAATGGCATCTTTGGGGGCAGGCAATTGCGAAAGCCACTTAAGCGGCACGCCAGTCACTGTATATACTTCTTCCAATAATTTACGTTCAGCCGCAGGGATTCTTGCCCGAACACTAGCGGCATAAGCAGGGCGAATACCAAAAAAATCTGGTTCTAGTAACACATGCAGGCTTACAAACAATTCGTAAGCCGTGCCGAAATCCCACGTAATTTTTGGAGAAGTATTTTTGTTTGCCATTTTTTTTATGTTGCTCCAAATTAATCTTTTGCTCAAAGGCGGTCTGTGACCACCACATATAATAAAACCGTAGGGTCGCAGACCCTACGGAGCAATTTTACTTCTTCAACTTTTTGCCAATCGAAATCAGCGTGTCGCCTGTGTTTTTATCAATTGTTTCATTGAAAGGGGGAACGTGTTTCAAAAGCGTCCCAAGTGCAATCAATGCTTGCCCGGTCTGGCGGGTGAATTGCGTTCGCGCAGATTTCTCTGCCGATGCCGAGGATTTGGCAGGCGTATAAACTTGGCAATCTTCTTTTTCACAAATCATAGTAGACATGGCGACCTCTCTATCCTGTTAGAAAACCATTAAACTTAGGCGGATGACTGTTTTAGGCAAATATCTAATTAGATGATAGTCTAATAGAACAAATTTGTCAAGACCCAATTTTGACTTAAAACCGCCTCTTTCTTAGCCTCAAACTGGTTTCTGCTATTGGAGTTTAGTGCGTCGCACCTCTACTTAATAAAACTAATCAAACCGAAAGCCTTATTCTGTTTAACAAATTAGTCTTAACCCATAAGTGCGACGCACCCTTTGCTTTCCCTGTATAATTCCAAAACCGAAAGGATTCTGACATGGCTCGCAAAATCATCACCTACACCCTCATCGGCTTAAGTTCACTTTTCCTCATTTTGAGTCTGGTCGGAATCATCGCCGCTTGGGCATACAACACCCCTCTCACCGAAAAAGCCACCGCCCAACTGACAGACATTGACACACAACTTTCCCAAATCCAAACCGATTTACGCAGTGCCAAAGATGAAGTGGAACACGCCTTACGCATCATCCAATCTGCTGAAGATGCGTTGGCTTCTTTTTCATCACAACCTAAACCCGCCGACCAAGTGCTGGAGGACATGAGCAAAACTTTAAGCGAAGGACTGATTCCTAGTTTAGCAACCACCCGCGTTCAAATTAGCGAAATTCGTCAAACCCTAAAAGATTTGCTTGCTACTATTGAACAATTGAATTCGATTCCATTTATTAATCTACAAATCCCAGGCGAAGATTTATTACGAGAAGTCATCTCAAACTCCGATACGCTCGATACCGAAATTGAAAACATGCAAGCGCTTGTCGAAAAAACAGCCGTTTTCATTAGCGATATTTCCTATCTACTCGGCGGTGACTTTGAATCTACAAAACAAAACTTGCAAAATCTTTTGCAAGTTTTAGAAGGTTACGACACACAATTATCTGGCTGGCGCGAGCAAGTAAATGAAATCATCCAATCCACCCCAAAATGGATTGATAACGCTTCTATTTCAATAACAATCTTTTTGATATGGTTTGCACTCTCTCAATTCGGCTTGCTCTTGCATGGATTAAGTTTGAGGCTTGGAGATAACCCGCTAGAAATCTGGCGCGAGACGTTTCAAAAATAAATTTTAGGAAAACACATGACCGAACAACAATTACAACCCAAATCCAACAAACCAATTATTGGATTAATCCTTTCATTATCATCTACTTTCCTTTGCTGTATTTCAGTTGGAATCACCCCTCAAAATGGTGAGGCTGTTCCCATGAACAGCGTGCTATGGATTTTGAGTCAAGTATTGATGTGTATTGCCGTAATATTGCCCTTAGCAGGCGCAGTTTTAGCATTTATGTCACTGCAAAAGAATGAAGCAAATCGTCAACTAGCCATCGCCGCCCTTGTCATCGGAATATTATCTTTTATCACTACCGCCGCTATCTTAGCCTTCAACTTATTTTTTGCTGGTCTGGCTTATGCTTGGTTGCAATCAATGCCATAACATTAAGCATACGCCCCAGACCACGTTTCAAAATGCCGACCATCATGTTCTTCATTATTATAGAATGTTAAATACGTCAGTGCTTGATACGGAACAAACTGTTGTTTCTTAGAATTTTGAATCGCCAAATCATAATATGAATGCCATGTACCTGAATTGAAATAAATTTGACTTTCAGGTTTTGGCATTTTTGTATTTAATCCCAATGGCACAATTTCATGATGATGTGTGTGTCCATACACAATATATTGTGCCTGACCATTTATAAAAGCAGGTTCTTGATGTGCATAATGTGAAAACGAATGATGCCCACCCCACATTTTTTTTCGTACCCATAAAATCACATCATTAATAGTCTTAAACGAAGCCCGCCCCGAAATTTTGATAATCAACTCCATCACATCCACAACATCAAACTGAAAGGCTTTATCGGCTTGGCGCACAAAATCCAATTGCAAATATTCATCAGCAATATCATCCCAAACTTTTTTTAATTCCTTTTCTAGCGCACGCTTTTCAACAAACTGATTAATTTGTCCACTAATCCAAATCGGTGCCGCCAATGCAGGGCGGATGTTTGAAATCTTTCGTAGGCTATCAATAATGCCGCTTGGCAATTCATCACCAAATCTTTTTTGCACTTCAATTGGAAAACGAGTGCTCACTTCCATTGCAAAAGCATCGCCCACCGTGCTATGTTCACGCCCTTTTTCTTTATCGTAATTAAACATATCATGCTTATCGCCATGTCGTGCATAAACTTTATGACGTTCAAATAAATCTTTGATGATAGGAGATTCTTCCGCTTCATACGGGAACGGGGAAACTGGGTTGCTCAACCCCATCTTTTGAATCATCTTCAAGCGGATTTGGTCAAACGCCTCCCCTTTGAGGTGATAATACCAATCATGATTCCCAACCATATAATGAATGCGAACTTTTACTGGAATTTGTTCTTTGCTTTGATAATCAGGTTCGCCATGATTGGTAGCAGGCGCAAGTTTTATTTCTTCCCCACTGGCAAGCCTGCGTAGTATAGATAATGATTCTTCATTATGTGCAAGGATGCCGTCTGTCACTTCTGCTAACTTGGTAGCATAATGAGGGTTTGTTGAATCAGACCAAGGTCGAATGTAGTTTGAAGCGGACGGGGGTGTATCCAGCCATTTTGTAGAATAAATCGTGTCAATAATGTCGCCTAAAAGTAGAACATCAATATTTTCAATCGGGCGATATTTTCCATCTTGGCGAATGGAAGCAAAACGGGCGGTTTCTGTGAGGCGACGCGCAAACAAACGAAAAGCACTGGGTGAAATCGAATCGGCGGTGGTGCCGTCGCGCAGGTGAAGGTCACTGATGATGATGAGCATAGGCAAATTATACGCGCTGAATATGGTTGTATCGTTTCGTTTTCGTTGTATAATTTTATCAATTGTAGTTAAGCTTGCCGTCATTACAGAAAGGTGGATACGATGGGTAAAAGTAAGAATCCGAATAATCAAGCAGATATTGATGGGGATGTATCAGATAGCGTCATTGTTACAGGTAATGGAAATACAATTAATACAGGAAAAAGCATATTAGATTATTGGCAAACGATTGCTATTATTTTCGTTTTGCTTTTAGTGATTATTGTAATCTTTATGTTTTCATCCTCTTCATTTCCTTTTCTAAATGGCACAGCAGGTGCAGAAACGCAAACACCTACACTAACTTTCACGCCATCACCCATTCCCACAGATACAGTTCCGCCTGGCGCGCCAACTTCAACACCTGTTCCGCCAACAGATACACCGACTTTAACTCCTTCTCCGATTCCGCCTGTGCCACTTGGTGAAGATTGGATGAAAGGCTGCATTAGTAGTCTGTGGCGTGGGTATCCATCAACAATTCAAACCGTAGAGCGAGGCGATGGTTGTCTTCGAGAACCTGTGCATGTTTTTTCGGCAGAGTTTGGCGATTTAGATTTTCTCTATCATCGTACTGGACGTGGCGAAAGTGAAGTCTATGGATTATTTGCCCCATTGCCTGAAAGTGGTACAGTGACATTTACCATCCGCCTCAGAGAGTTGACCAATGTTGATTTGTTGATGGGAATATTCGCTCAGCCTGATATCAATTCACAAGGTTTGATGATGATTTTGTTAAATGGAAACCCGCAGAGAACGGTCTTTATTCAAAAAGACCCATCAAATTATGTCACCATTCAAGGCACAAAAGCACTTGAACAAGGCAATGGATATTCACTTTCATTCAAATTCGATAATCTTTCTGTGATAAGTATCGTTAACCCTAATGTGTTTGTGACCAATTCTGTTTCAGTTCCATCTTCTCAAAAATGGTTGTTCTTAGGCTACAAAGGCTTACGCGATGCCTATCGCATTGATGGTACATTTTTGAATTTCGAGTTAAAGCCGTGATTGAGAAATGAAATTAATTCTCAAATCAAGAATAGGATAAGACTATGGACATAAACCAAATCGTTACGCTTGATATTTGGATGATTGTGCCGCTTTTTTTGATTGGTTCTGTTTTGCACTTTACATACGATTGGAGCAAGCACAACAAATTTGTCGCGATTTTTTCGGCTGTCAATGAAAGTTATTGGGAGCATATCAAGATAGCCTTTTGGCCCCTCTTTTTGTTATATCTGATTGAGTTTATTACGGGGGGATACAAAATCAGTTCGTTCATCCCAGCAAAGACAATAGCACTTTATACAATTCCAGTTGCTATGATAGCCATTGTGTATGGATATAAATATATAACAAAAAAGAATATCCTTGCATTGGATATTGGTGCGTTTTTTGTTGTGATTGCCATTGCACAAGTGACTGGTGCCCAGTTTTTGAAAGAATTATCAGCAAGCTGGCTGACGATAATGATAGGCATATTCTTTTTGATAGTGATACTGATTTCTTTTCTAATTTTTACTAGGTATCCGCCTAAAGAACCAGACCTTTTCGTTGACCCATTAACTTCGGAATATGGTTTCAAGGGGCATAAATAGGAATAAACTGTAAACGGACTCTTTCACAGACTCACGGACAAAAACAGATTCCTCACGATGTATAATTATCCTAATTCATACAAACACCAAATCCGTTTAACTCCGTGAATCCGTTATGAAGTCCGTTGACAACAAACGCCCTCTCAAAGTATTTCTCTGCCACGCACACAATGACCAAATCCGTGTGTGAGACTTATACAAACGTCTAACTGACGATGGCATGGATTGCGAGTTATAATAGAAACATTGCAAGGAGATAAAATGATTTACAAAATTCGACTCGAAGAAACAGATGAAGGCTTTGCTGTTTGGGTACCTGGACTTCCAGGATGTTGGTCACAAGGGGAGACGGAAGCAGAAGCGATTGAAAATATCAAAGATGCGATACAAACGTATCTTGAAACAATTGAAATTTTGAATCAAGATAAAGAAACTCGTTTGGTTGAGGTTCCAATGTAATTATGCCCAAATTGGCGGGAATTCAACATCAACGAGCAGTAAAGGCTTTTGAAAAAGCGGGGTTTCGTGTGATTCGCCAAGGAAAGCATATCTCAATGGCGAAAGATGACCGAATTATTATCATCCCGCGCAATAATCCAATTAATGCTTTTACAATGGGTGGGATTATCAAAGACGCAGGGTTGACCATCGAAGAATTTAAGAAATTACTGTAACTATACCCAAAACCAAATGCCTAACAAATCTGTTTAACTCCGTGAATCCGTTATGAAGTCCGTTGACAACAAACGCCCTCTCAAAGTTTTTCTCTGCCACGCCTCTGCGGACAAACCTGCCGTGCGAGACTTATACAAACGCCTAACAGCCGATGGCGTGGATGCTTGGTTGGATGCTGAAAATTTAATTGCAGGGCAAAATTGGCAAGTGGAAATTCCAAAAGCAATTCGTGAATCAGATGTAGTAATCGTTTGTTTATCAGAAAAATCAATTAACCGAGAGGGATATGTTCAAAAAGAAATAAAATTTGCTTTAGATGTTGCAGATGAAAAACCCGAAGGGACAATTTTTATTATTCCTGTTCGCTTAGAAGAATGTGAAGTACCTAATCGATTAAGTATTTATCACTGGGTAGACTTGTTTGAAGATGATGGCTACAAAAAGATAATGTTGGCTCTTAATGAGAAAGCAAAACGCATCGAAGCCGATTTTAATTTACAAAAAGAATATGTTGCATTTACTCAGTCTGATAAATTCTTTGTGGAAGAAATTGTAGAAGAATTAGAGAAACAAGAAGAGAAACCTTCATTTTGGGTGAGGATTTTTTCGCTCTTTCGTAGTTTTATTAGGCAATTAAATATAAAGTCAAGTGTAAATAATCTGATTTCCCAAATTAAGTCACAAGTGTTTTTTAGAAGATTTTTAGGTATTTTCGTTTTGATTGGACTTGGATTGGCTATGATTTATGGTTTACCTCCCTTAATTCGATTTGAAAAATTAGAACCTACTTATACTATAACAGATATAGTAAGTTTGAATACATCTCCCTCGATTTTTATAACTGAAAACCCAACACCTACAAAAACCAAAACGCCAACATCGATTCCAACCTCTATTGGAGGTGGCTCTGGAAAAATACTATATGTGGCTGATAACAATATTTATTCTATTAACTCTGATGGCACAAATCCGATTAGACTAACGGACGATAGCAATGTTAGACAAATTGTTTCTTTGTCTCCTGATGCTAATAAAATTGCCTTTGATTCTTATAGAGATTTATTTATCATGAATGTTGATGGCACGAATATTAAAGAGGTAGCTGGCAAATACTTAGGTGCTTGGCTACCTGATGGGCGTCTAATTACATCCGAGGATGGAGATATATTTCTTATATCGGCAGATGGGAATGAACAAGTTAAACTATCGACGCCTAAATACCTTGGCAATGTTGGATTTGTGACCTTATCACCAGATGGCAATAGTATTTGGTTTAGTGCGATTGTTGCAGGTGCTTATACAAGAGACCCTATTTATGTTATGGATGTTGAAGGAACAAACTTAATCAATTTGACAAGCATGGCAGGAGTAGATGGGTTTGGGGCTTGGTCGCCAGATGGTAAGCAAGTGGCTTATCATTCTCGTAGTAGCGTATCTTCTGGGACTTATGACATATTTGTTATGAACTCGGATTATACAGAGCCAGTTAATTTGACAAATGGTCAGGGAAACAACTCTTTTGAGTCTTGGTCATTGGACGGTAGCAAAATATTGTTTTCTTCTAATAGAGACGGAGTACTTGATTTATTTATTATGAATGTAGATGGCACAGGTTTATTCAATTTGACAAATGGGCAGGGAAACAACTCTTTTGAGGCTTGGTCATTGGATGGCAACAAAATATTATTCTCTTCTAGTAGGGATGGAGAAGATGACATTTTTATTATGAACCCAGATGGTTCTGAACAAGTCAATTTGACGACTGAATTAGTGGCGGATTGGACTTACTTTTGCTCATGGTCTCCAGACGGCAGAAAAATATTATTAGGCTATTGGTCAGGTAATATGCCTATTTTTTATACAGTAAATATCGATGGAACTAATCTAACCTACTTGGCTGATGGGAATAGTAATCAAGCTGATTGTCCCATTTGGTTGCCTTAGAAATCTAATAATAATTTCGATATATTAAATCACTTGACATTTTTTATATTCTTTTTTTATTCTTTCATTTCCCCTTAAATCCGAAGCGAAAATAAAACCGTCCATCGTCCACGGTCTATTGTCTTTTCATCAGGTATAATTTCACAATCGTAAAACGTTATTTGTAATTCGGAGAAAGGCTATGCTTGCAGAAACCCGTTATGAACATATTATTCTCAATAACGCTCGCGTACCTGTAATTGAAGGTACAACGATGAAAGTAGTGGAACTTGTGCTGGCACAAGCGGCTTATGGTTGGAGCGCAGATGAGTTACGCGAGCAATTTCCTTACTTGACGTTTGGACAAATTTATTCGGCGTTGGCTTATTACTGGGACCATCAGGAAGAATTAGATGCGGATATTGAAGGTCGAATTCGTAAGGCGGATAAAATTAAAAAATCAATGCCAGAGTCTGCGCTTGTGAAACGCTTGCGAGGTAAAGGGCTGGTTTAGATGACCGTTTCGCTTTATATGGACCATCATGTTCCAAAAGCGATAACGACAGGTTTACGCTTGCGGGGTGTGGATGTGCTGACTGCTTATGAAGACGGCGCAGAACAAATAGATGATGCTCAACTTCTTGAACGAGCGCATGAATTAAAACGCCTTTTATTCACGCAGGATGATGATTTGTTAGAAGAAGCCGCGAAATGTCAGCGTGTGAACAAACCTTTTTCGGGTGTTGTGTATGCTCATCAATTGCGTGTGACCATTGGCGTGTGCGTGCAAGATTTAGAAATCATTGCCAAAAGTGCGGATTTGAAAGAAGTTGAAAATCAAGTCATATATTTGCCGTTATAAATAAAAAATCAGCAAAGAAAAAATTTCAAGAAACAAGAACCAACTCTCCCTTAAATCCGAAGCGAAAAAAAGACGACAGCCAGCACCAAAGGCAAGTCGTCTTTTTTTCTACTTTCCACTTTCCAATCAGGTATAATCTCATCTCGCAATCCAAAACTGATTACTGAAAACTGATAACTATGCCTTCCTCTTTCCAATCCATCATCCTCAAACTACAAGACTTCTGGGCATCGCACGGATGCTTAATCACACAGCCGTATTACACCCAAGTAGGTGCAGGCACGATGAACCCTGCTACATTTTTACGCGTGCTCGGACCCGAACCGTGGAATGTGGCGTATGTCGAACCATCCGTAAGACCTGATGATGGGCGGTATGGTGAAAACCCAAATCGCTTTCAGTTGCATACCCAATTTCAAGTGATTCTCAAACCCGACCCTGGCAACCCGCAAGAGTTGTATCTTGAATCGTTGAAAGCATTGGGCATTGACCCACGTCAGCATGACATTCGTTTTGTCGAAGATAACTGGGAACAGCCAGCTATTTCTGCATGGGGTTTGGGTTGGGAAGTTTGGTTGGATGGTCAGGAAATTACGCAGTTCACATATTTTCAACAAATGGGTGGCGTTGCGCTTGACCCCGTCTCTGTTGAAATCACATACGGGCTTGAAAGAATTTTAATTGCGCTCAACAATGCCAAAGCAATTTGGGATGAAGAATATGGCGCGGGCGTTACTTATGGTGAAATTCGCCGTCAAGAAGAATTTGAACATTCCAAATATTATTTTGAAACTGCCGATGTTGACCGCATCCGCAAGATGTATGATTTATTTTCTGCCGAAGCCGATGCTTGTCTCGCGCAAGGTCTGATTGTCCCTGCGCATGATTATGTTTTGAAATGTTCGCACATGTTCAACGTGCTCGATACACGCGGTGCAATTTCGGTTGCAGAACGTCAGGCATTTTTCCGTCGCATGCGCGAACTTGCTAAACGGGTTGCGGAAAGTTATAGCGAGCAACGAAAGCAGTTAGAGTATCCATTACTAAAGACCGCCGACAACCGACCACAGACCGCTAAACCAACTCTGTCAGCAGTCAGCGGTCAGCGGTCATTTCTTTTGGAAATCGGAACTGAAGAATTACCAGCAAACGATGTTGACACTGCTTACTCGCATCTCGTTACTTATATCCCGCAACTCTTAGATGAACTTCATCTTGACCATAAAGACATACGCATCTTTACTACCCCACGCAGGTTGACTGTTTCAATTGACTCTTTATCTCCCAACCAGCCAGACCGTGGAGAGATTGTCAAAGGTCCGCCCGCAGATAAAGCCATAGACAAAGATGGTAAACCCACACAAGCAGGTTTAGGTTTTGCCAAGAAAAATAATATTGACCCATCTGCCTTAGAAATCCGCGAAGAAGGCGGTGGTAAATACGTCTTTGCTGTAGTGAAGCAAAAAGGTAAACCAACTCCAGAAGTTTTGGTAGAAGCATTACCCAAGTTAATTGAAAGTATCAAATTTGAAAAATCAATGAAATGGAATGATTCAGGTGTTTCCTTCTCTCGTCCAATTCGTTGGATTGTGGCATTACTCGGCGATACAGTTATTCCATTTGAATATGCAGGAGTCGTTTCAAGCAACACTTCTCGCGGACTTCGCCCTTACGATTCTCCTGAAATCAAAATCCCTTCTGCTGAAAAATATATGGATGTGATTCGGGAATCGGGAATCGTTTTGGATAAGGAAGAAAGAAAAAATTCAATTATTGAACAAGTTAAACAAGCCGCATCTTTAGTGGGTGGCGAAGCGATTATCGAAGACGGTTTGTTAAGTGAAGTCGCTAATCTCGTCGAAATGCCAACGGCTGTGATGGGAGGTTTCAATCAAGAATTTTTGGAATTACCACGTGATGTTTTGATTTCGGTAATGAAGAAACATCAACGTTATTTTCCAGTCCAGAAAAATGGAAAATTACTTGCGCACTTTGTTGCCATACGTAATGGCGACGATATTGGCGTGGATACCGTACGCGAAGGTAATGAACATGTTCTCGGAGCACGTTTCGCAGATGCAAATTTCTTTGTTCGTGAAGATGTGAAGTTGAAACTCGAAGAATATCGCCCTAAACTTTCGACATTAACTTTTCACACCAAACTCGGTTCGATGTTGGATAAATCGGAAAGAATCGAAAAGTTAGTTAATGAAATTGCGCCAATGCTTTCAATTACGGATTACGAATTACGCAATACGCAACGTGCCGCATTTTTGATGAAAGCCGACCTCGTCACTCAAATGGTCACTGAAATGACATCCCTTCAAGGAATCATTGGTGGTGAATATGCTTTACGAAGCGGTGAACAAGAAGATGTAGCGACAGCCATTGGTGAGCAATATCAAACTGTTCCACAAACAAAAATTGGTTTAGCAATTGCATTAGCAGATAGAATTGATTCATTGGTTGGTTTATTTGCCGCTGGGCTTGCTCCAACAGGTGCAAAAGACCCGTTTGGTTTACGTCGTGCTGCAATCGGCGTTGTGCAACCTTTGATTGAACATAACATTGATTTTGATTTATCAGATGCTGTCAAAAAATCTGCGAAGACTCAGCCGATTAAAGTTGATGATGAAATACAAAATCAAATTTTAGATTTTATTGCAGGACGTTTGTCTGTTGTCTTAAAAGAAAACTACAAACATGATGTCGTCGAAGCCGTGCTTGCGGAGCAATCCGCTAACCCTGCGGCATCGGCTGAAGCGGTGAAACAATTATCCGCTTGGGTGAAGCGTGATGACTGGTCATCTATTTTGGATGGATTTGCTCGTTGTGTGCGAATCTTAAAATCAAAGACCGCAGACGATAGACCGCAGACGAAGATTGATGAAAAGATTTTAGTAGAAGCAGAAGAAAAAGAATTATACAAATTAATTAAATCTTCCGTCAGCGGTCAGCCGTCGTCGGTCAATGAAATGTTAGAAATTGTTGTCAAACTTATTCCATCTATCAACAACTTTTTTGACAAAGTAATGGTAATGGCGGAAGATAATAAATTAAAAGAAAACCGCTTGGGCTTGTTGCAAAAAATTTCCTCGCTTTCAAATGGCATTGCGGATTTGAGTAAGTTGGAAGGTTTCTAAATTAGGGTTTTATAAGTATTTTTTCAAACCCAAAACACTTGTGTATAATCTCCACATCGTTTAGGTGTGGAGATTTTTTTAAGCCGTGTATCGTTTCGTATATATTAAGGAGAAGATACTATGTCTAAATTGACCCGTTTTGCTATTGCTCTCGTTATCAGTCTTGTGATTGTTGCTGGCGTGTATTTCAGCGTGCAAGCCTTATCAGCAACAGTGGCGCGCCAAGATAGTTTGGGAATGTATATGTTAAATGGCTCAGTGGTGAATCCATTGAAGAAA
This sequence comes from Anaerolineales bacterium, assembly GCA_016789365.1. GTDB lineage: Bacteria > Chloroflexota > Anaerolineae > Anaerolineales > Villigracilaceae > Villigracilis. The sequence goes on along the minus strand of JAEURH010000004.1, from coordinate 4,931 downwards.
GAATCCGCTCAGCCTGAATTGCAAACATACCCTGCACCTGAAAGCGAAGGTCGTGGCGGATGCGAAAAAGAAGGCGATAACTCCAGCGATTTGTAAAATATAATTTAATGATGCAGGGCAATCTATGGATTGCCCTGTTTTAATTTAAGCGATGGGTGCGTCGCGCTTTCTTTTGAAAATATTTACTCACTTAAAAAGCGCGACGCACTCCCCATACCAACAAAACCCGTCTATAATTCAATCACTCTACCTATATACCTGTTTACTTGTATACTTGTGTACCTAACCCATGTCCACCCTTGATGAAATAAAATCCAAAATTGATATTGTTGACCTTGTCTCCGAAGCGGGAGTCAAGTTACGCCATGCTGGCAAAAATTACACAGGCTTTTGTCCATTTCATGATAATAAAAAAACGCCTGCGTTTGTAGTCTGGCCCGAAACGGGAACGTGGCGTTGCTTTGGTCAATGCAATGAAGGCGGAGATATTTTTAAGTTTGTGATGAAGCGCGAAAGCATTGACTTCAAAGAAGCGATGCAAAAACTTGCTTTGCGTGCTGGCGTGGAAATTAAAGAATACACACGCGAAACGCCAGAGCAAAAAGAGGCTTATGAAAATCTCCGCAAACTTTTAGAAGACTCAATCATTTACTATCGCAGTCATTTATTTAATAACAAAAATATTTTTAACTACTTAAAAGATAAACGTGGATTAACTGAATCCACTATTGAAACTTTTGGTTTGGGCTATGCGCCTGCTGGTTATGATAATTTTCTAAAACATTTTTCTGCAAAAGGTTATTCCGAACAAGATTTAATTAATTCGGGCATGTTATCTGAACGGGAAGATGGAAAAGTTTTTGACCGTTTCAGAAATCGAATCATGATTCCGATTCGAGATGAACAAGGTCGCATGACTGGATTCGGTGCGCGCATTGTTGACCCTGACGATATTCCAAAATTTTTGAATAGCCCCGAAACGCCTCTTTTCTCTAAGGGACGCCTGCTCTATGGACTAGATAGAGCTCGCAAGCCCATACGTGTCGCTGACCAAGCTGTGATTGTAGAAGGTTATTTGGATGTCATTGCTTTGCATCAAGCAGGCTATGAAAATGTCGTCTCGCCAATGGGAACAGCATTGACCGAAGACCAATTGCGTTTGCTGAAAAAATATACAAGAAAAATTGTTTTAGCACTTGACCCTGACGTGGCAGGTCAAAAAGCAGTATTACGCGGACTCGATGCCGCACGCTCCGCTATGGATAAAGAAGGCGAACTCGCTTTTGATGCACGCGGATTATTAAGAAATGAATCCCGTCTGCAAGCGGATTTACGCGTTGCATCTATTCCTGATGATTTAGACCCAGATGAAATTGTGGCGCGTGATAAAGATGAATGGAAAACATTAATTGAAAATGCCAAACCAATTGTGACGCATGTGATGGATTCTTTGGCGGCGGGTCAAAACTTAAATGACCCGAAAGTTAAGAATCAAATTGCGGCGCAAATATTGCCTTTGATTGATGATATTGGCAACCCGTTAGAACGTGATACATATCGTCAGGCGTTGGCGCGGATGTTGAAGGTTAATGAATCGGCTTTGGCTAGCACAACAGCTCGCCCTCAAGTAATGAGGCGCAAGCCGCGTGGCGAAGAAACAAATCAAAAGATAGAAGCCGTTGTCGCGGCAGTTAATCCAAGAATAAAAATTGAATCATATTGCTTAGGAACATTGTTGAAAAAACCTGAGTTGTTGTATCGTTTGGATAGAAAGTTGGAAGAGTTTGGGCTAAGCCCGTTGGCTGTGGAAGATTTTGAATATACAGACCATCAATTGTTGTTTGGCGTTTTGAGACTCGCTGTTGAGCAGGATGAAAAAGAACATCAAAATTATTTGATGAGTCATTTGCCCGAAGCGTTGACCCCGCTTGCGAATGATTTGTTATCTCAAACAGAAAAAATTGAAAAGACGTATGATGATAAATTGTTGGAAGATTTGTTAAATAGATTTTTGGATTTACGACGAACGCACGCTACATCGAATGTGAATCAGTTGCGTTTTATGCAAGAGGATGATGAAACGCAAGGTGGCGCGAATATCAAGTTGTATCAAGAACAAGCCATGCAGTTTACGCGTTTGTTGCGAAGTTTAGATTTGGCAAAAAGGAAAATTGTAAAACGTCAATAATTTTTTAGCCGCGAATAACGCGAATTTTCGCTAATTGATTTAAAAATCCGCGTGAATTAGCGAAATTCGCGGCAGGGTTTTGATACTATCGCAGGGTTTGAGTGTTGTTAAGTACAGCCTCGTGGAGAAAAAGAATGTCGGCAAAAAACAAACCAAAAACAGGAAATCACGAACCGAAAAGCAAACCGCTTTCGGTTCATCATGTTTTAGAATCGCTTGCAGAAGATAAACCTCTGCCGTCTCACCTTGTGGATGATGATTTCCTCGAACCTGATGAATCTATTTTGGCGAATCAAGCCGAAGACCTTGAAGATACGTTAATCATCCCCACTCACGAAACCACTGACCATGAAGACCCTGTCCGTTTGTATTTGCGCGAGATTGGTCAAGTTAAATTATTGGATGCTGATAGTGAATTTCGCCTTGCAACTTTAATCGAAGCCAATCGCCTCATTGAAACGCTCAACAAATTAAAACAACGCAAAGGTGTTTCACTGGCGGCTTCCATTTATCATTCGCTCGTTTCTGAAATGCTCACCTCGTGGGATAGATTAATTGAAGATGCCGAACGCCTCGACCATGAACTTCCTGATTTATCAAAATTGATTTCAGATGCACAAACGCTTCATGCTGGGTGGGAAATTGATTCGCCATCTTATTTACGCACTTATCTTGATAATGGTCACTGGGGCGTTGACCATTTGTGGGATAACCTTGCCCGCCATGCGTATAGCGTTTTTCTGGCATTGCATATGCTTCCATTGAAATATGCCGAGTGGTTGCAAAAACATGTTCGTGAAGAAAAATCATTTCCATCACAACGCACCCTGTATCGAAATTTATGTTCTGATGAAGAATTATTAAGTGAAATGAATAATATTCAAGAACGCGCCAAAGATGCAAACCAAGCACTCATTCGCGCAAATTTACGTTTAGTCGTCAGCGTGGCAAAAAGATATTTAGGTCGTGGCATTCCATTGTTAGATTTAATTCAAGAAGGCAACATAGGTTTATTACGTGCCATCAATAAATTTGACCCGCGTCGTGGATTCAAATTCAGCACCTACGCCACTTGGTGGATTCGTCAATCTATTAATCGTTCCATCGCCGAACAAGCCCGCACGATTCGCATTCCTGTGCATTTGTTTGAATCCATTTCAAGAATTTTACGCGCCCAACGTCACCTCACACAAACATTAGGTCGCAACCCAAGCAATGAAGAACTTGCGCTTGAAGTTGGTTATCTTTCTGCATCAGATGTGCAAGAAATTTTCAAAGCCCATGCTGAGAATCAACCCGTGAACGATGAATTGCAAAGAAGGTTAGATGTCGCCTCACAAAAAGTGACTCGCGCTTTGCGTTCTGCTGAAGAAACTGTTTCGTTAGAAGGTCCCGTCGGTGATGATGAATCCAGTGCCTTAGGTGATTTTATTGAAGATGTAGATGCGCCTTCGCCCATGGATGCCGCCTCGCGTGAAATGCTCCGCAAGCAAATTCAACTCGCCCTCGCTTCACTTACAGACAGGGAAAGAGATGTGCTCGAATTACGCTTTGGGCTTCGGGACGGCAAAGAACACACCCTCGAAGAAGTCAGTCGCTTCTTTGATGTGACTCGTGAGCGCGTCCGCCAAATTGAAGCAAAAGCATTGAGAAAATTACGCCACCCATCTAAGAGTAGAGAGTTGAGAGATTATTTGGGGGATTGATTTGGGAAGTATGAAAATATTTGTAGGTCAGGCTTTTAGCCTGACTATTTGTTGGAGAAATAAAAATCCGAAGTCTCTTAGACTTCGGATTTTTTGATTAATTATCTGCTGGAAAATCTTTTTCTTTTTTACCAATAAAAATGAGCGATTCCAAATCATCTAAATCTTCGGGAGCAAACTCCCGTATAACAGCACGCACTTCATCAAGGTCTGAGTCAGAAGCCCAACCAAGCATGGTTCCTAAATCACCAATATCACGTACACGTTGTGCATTCATTTTCATCATAACCAGATAAGGTAGTTTTAAGACAGGGTATCCTGCTGGGTCTTTACCTAAATCTGATAATGCTTTCTTAAGCCAGCGATAATTACCAAAAATTACATCTACCTCTGTTCCGTCAGGCGAAAGCATTAAATAACCAGGTATTGCTAACTTAGAAGCGATGCGATAACCTGCCCCTTCTAGTGATTTAATGACTGCTTCGCCATCTTTTTCATGGACTAAAATATCTAAATCTTTGGTCATACGTTCAGGCATGTAGGCGCGAGTTGCAACTCCACCAACGATTGCCCATTCAACATCTTTTAATATAGGGCGTAAGTCGGGCCATGGATTCATTGCTGTTCTCCTGTGCATAAATTCGTGAGCACTCCCTGTGCCAGATTTTCCATTTCGCAATACCATATCAATGATAATCCGCCGCATTTGACGTGGTGTCAGATTTCCATCTAGTGCAATTTTGGCAATTGCAGGAGGAATGTTTGTTGCCATGTTTTAATTATACTCCTGCAAAATTAACAGATTGTGAAGTTAAGGAAGCCAGATGTAATCATTAATAGAGCAATAATTAGGTACGCAATCTTCTATCAATATTGGTTCTCTATCACGGATGGATGAATAAAATATTTTTTCATTCGTTAATAAAAATGCGCCTAACGAGTCTGGTCGCCAGATAATTTCTGATGTATCTAGGTTCCATAAATTAATGAGTTGTAAGTCTTTTGAGAATAATTTGGTTATCTTTTTATCAGCAATA
>JAEURH010000049.1 GCA_016789365.1 Anaerolineales bacterium | reverse complement strand
TCGCAAAGTAGTCATTTTGCCGAAAGAATAAATTGACCGAAAACGATAGACCGCAGACATTTAATGTCTGCGGTTTTTTTCTTAAAACTCCGAAGGAGTGAAAGGATTATAGATAAAAGCAAAATGTTTTTGCAACCCCGAAGGGGTGTCATAGTTCTTAAAATCTATGTCATCCCTTCGGGATTTTTTTGTTTTTACCTAAAGTCTATAATCATGTCATCCCTGCGGGATTTTATTTTCCCAAGTTCTACTTTCCAAATTTATTCATATGAACAAAGACAACGGTATAATTCACACATGCAACACAATCTTCAGCCTGTGGATTATCTTCTGATTGGTCATATCGCAGTGGATTTAACGCCAAATGGAAAACAATTGGGCGGCACAGTTTCGTATGCAGCATTGACTGCAAAAGCAATGGGATTACGGGTTGGAATTGTTACGTCAGTTGGTGATGATGCAAATTTAGAAATCTTGAATGGGATTCAAATTGTTAATATCCCAACCGAGCAAAGCACAATTTTTGAAAATGTCAAAACAGAAAACGGACGAAAGCAAACTTTACATCATCAAGCCACAAAAATTGATTTAACGTATATTCCAGACGAATGGAAACATTCGCCAATCGTGCATCTTGCTCCGATTGCGCAAGAAGTTGATTTTGATTTAGTAAAACATTTTGATAAATCGTTTATCGGAGTGACTCCACAAGGTTGGATGCGGGCATGGGATGAAAATGGTCAAGTTAAATATAAGGCTTGGGAAAACAGCGAACAGGTATTAGGTCAGGTGGGAGGCGTGGTTTTGAGTCTTGAAGATGTGAATCGAGATTTGGAAAAAATTGAGTGGATGGCGAGTCATGCAAATCTACTTTGTTTAACTGAAAGTGAAGCGGGATGTGTTTTATATTGGCATGGTGATAGGCGAAGATTTCGTCCGATTGAAGTAGATGAAGTGGATGCGACAGGTGCAGGCGATATTTTTGCGGCGGCGTTTTTTGCGCGTTTGTATCAAACAAAAGATGCGTGGGAAGCGGCGCGTTTTGCAACAAACTTGGCGGCATATTCTGTAACGCGTGTAGGCTTAGCGGGAATTCCAACACAAGAAGAAATTGAACATTGCAAGGTGGAGGTTTTATCTTGAAAAAAATTTATACATTGGTGAATCAAAAAGGCGGCGTGGGAAAAACAACATCCACAATTAACTTGGCGGCATATTTAGCAAAGTTAGGTCAAAAAGTTTTGGTTGTTGACCTTGACCCACAAGCCAATGCAACATCATGCTTAGGTGTTGATAAATTAAATGTTGCAGGTGGCACTTATGAAGCCTTGCTTGGTGATGAAAATATTTTTCGTTATATTTTGTTAAATGAAAGATTGAATTTATCTTTATTACCTGCTTCACCTGCTTTGGCTGGCGCTGAAATTGAATTGGTGGATGAACTTGCACGCGAAACTCGATTAAGAAAAGCGTTAATGCAAGTGGCTGACCGTTATCAATATATTTTTATTGATTGCCCGCCATCTCTTGGTTTGTTAACTGTCAATGGTTTGATGGCGGCGATGGATGGTGTGATTGTGCCAGTGCAATGTGAATATTTGGCGTTAGAAGGTTTGGGTCAATTGACTCAAACAATTGAAAGAGTGAAGTCTGCTTTGTTTCCCGAATTAAAAGTTCGTGGCGTGGTGTTGACGATGTATGATAATCGTACAAATCTTGCCAGCGATGTGGTGAAAGAAGTCAGCAAACATTTTCCAAATCAGGTTTTCAAAAGTATTATTCCGCGCAATATTCGTTTGGCAGAAGCACCATCGTATGGATTGCCAATTTCAGAATATGCACCCACATCGGTTGGCGCGATTGCGTATGAAGCCTTGGCGAAAGAATTGTTGAAAGGCGATAAGTAAGAATTAACCACAGAGACCACGAAGCACACAGAGAAAAATAATTAAAAACTCTGTGGACTCTGTGTTCTCAGTGGTGAAAAAGAGGAAAAGATATGGCTCAACGAAAAGGTCTTGGTAAAGGATTGGATGCGCTTATTCCTGGGGGGAAAACTGCTTCTGTTTCATCAGGCAGTTCTTCTGGCGTGCAACAAGCCCCTGTGGAATCAATCAAGCGTAATCCACGTCAGCCGCGTTTGAAATTTAATGAAGATGAATTAAATGAACTCGCTGCATCTATAAAAGAGCATGGTGTCATTCAACCGTTGATTGTCATGCCGAATAATGACGGTACATTTATTTTGATTGCAGGTGAGCGTCGTTTACAAGCATCGCAACGGGCTGGCTTGCGGACTGTGCCTGTGATTTCACGCCAAGCCAATAATCAAGAATTGCTTGAATTGGCTTTAATTGAAAATGTCCAACGTGCAGATTTGAATCCGATGGAAGAAGCGGAAGCCTATCGTCATCTAGCAGACGATTTTGGTATGTCGCATGAGATGATTGCAAAACGAGTCGGGAAGAGTCGTGTGGCTGTGACCAACACAATTCGTTTGATGAATTTAGCAGATGGAGTCAAACAAGCACTCGTAGATGGAATCATTACCGAGGGCCATGCCCGTGCTTTGTTGATGTTATCGACTCAAAAAGCACAGACTTCTGCATTGCAAACAATTATCAATTTATCATTGAGTGTGCGCCAAGCCGAAGAATTGATGCGAAAGTTAACAGGTCAAAAACCGATTAAAGCCAAAAAGCCATTTCGCAATGCCAATGTCACTGACGTTGAAAAACGCCTGCAAAAAAGTTTAGGCACCAAAGTCGCATTGAAACATGGCAAAAAAGGCGGCACGGTCACAATTTATTATTATTCTGATGAAGATTTAGATGCGCTGTTGGATAAGTTGACCTAATATGAAACTCCTCTACAACGCTAATATTCACACGCTTGATTCATCAACTCCAAAAGCAAATGCAATTTTGATTGCACGAGAACGTATCCTTGCAGTGGGGGAGAAAGATAAACTTGAAGCGATTGCACATGGCAAAATAGAAAAAATAGATATGAAGGGAAAAACGATTTTGCCTGGATTAACCGATGCGCATATTCACATTCAACATTATGCTTTGGGATTAACAAAGATTGATTGTGAAACAAAAACAAAAGCCGAATGTTTACAACGTGTTGCAGAAAAAGTTAAAAATACAAAACCGAATGAATGGGTGTTAGGTCATGGCTGGAATCAAAATGAGTGGACTGATTCCTCCTCTCCCTTTGGGGGAGGGGCTAGGGGTGGGGGTGAATTCCCGACCAAAGAAGAATTAGATGCAATTGCTCCACATAATCCAGTTTATTTAACAGCCAAGTCATTACATGCGGCGTGGGCGAATACGCAAGCATTGAAATTAGCCAACATCACCAACGATACGCCGAATCCAAAAGATGGGGCGATTGAAAGAGATGCAAGCGGAAAAGCAACGGGCATTTTGTTAGAAACGGCGATGGGGCTAGTATCAAGCGTCATTCCAGAATCAACTATCAGCGAGATTGAAGCGGCAATTGAGTCGGCGCAAAAAAAATTATGGTCAATGGGCATCACAGGCATCCATGATTTTGACAGACGCGAATCGTTTATGGCTTTGCAATCTTTACAATTCAAAAATAAATTAAGATTGCGTGTGTGTAAAAATATTCCAGTGGAAAGTGTGCAAGAAGCAAATGCACTTGGTTTGCGAACTGGATTTGGAAACACATGGTTGTGGATTGGTTCAGTGAAAGCATTTATGGATGGTGCGTTGGGTCCGCGAACTGCGGCAATGCTTGAGCCGTATGAAAATGAACCAAACAACAAAGGCATTTTGAATATGGATGGTGAAGAACTTTTTGAACATGCACGCAAAGCCGCAGATGTTGGTTTGAGTATGACGGTTCATGCCATTGGCGATAAAGCCAATCACGAAGTATTGAATGCTTATGAACAATTGCGTGAATATGAAACGAAAAATAATTTGCAACATTTGCGCCATCGCATTGAGCATGTGCAAATTATTCATCCTGACGATGCGCCACGACTCGCAAAATTAAATGTGATTGCTTCGATGCAACCGATTCATGCGACGTCTGATATGTTTGCGGCAGATAAACTTTGGGGCGCACGTTCAAAATTTTCGTATGGCTGGCGCACACAATTAAATTATGGTGCTATGCTTGCATTTGGTTCAGATGCTCCAGTCGAATCACCAAATCCATTTTTAGGATTACATGCCGCAGTGACAAGACGACGTGCAGACGGTTCTCCCTCAGTGGAAGGCTGGTACCCCAAAGAAAAATTATCTTTAAGTGAAGCATTGTCTGCTTACACGTATGGTGCGGCTTACACTGCCAATGCAGAAAATAGACTTGGCAAACTTGCCGAAAATTATTTAGCCGATTTAATCGTTTTGGATGAAGACCCATTCCAAGTTGAACCAAATGACCTATTGCACATGAAGCCAAATGCTGTGATGATTGATGGTGAATGGGTTGTGCAATAATGTATTAACATCAGGGTGCGTCGCACTTGATAGTGTTGAACAAGTCTTACCCGTAAGGTACGACGCACTCCGGTAGCCACGAGAAAAAACTATGTCTCAAAACACACCAAAACTCACGCCTGAAATGTTAATTCCTCGTTTGGGGGAATATCTTGTCCAAAAGGGATTAATCACCGACGCTGGCTTACAACTGGCATTAGATTATCAAAAAGAAAAAATTGCCAAAGGTGAAACCTATATGTTAGGGCAAGCCTTAACGGATTTGAAGTTATTAAGCAAAGAAGCATTAGACCAAGCCATTACTGAGCAAATTCTTCAATTGCGTACTGCTTTGCAAGCCTCTAATCGAAATTTAGAACGACGTGTACAAGAGCGCACAGCCGATTTGAATGAAGCCCTGCAAAGGCTTTCTGAATTAAATCAAATGAAAGCCAATTTTGTATCTAATATTTCACATGAGTTGCGAACTCCGTTGACTCATATAAAAGGTTATGTAGAATTATTGATTTCTGAGTCACTGGGGAAGATTACCGAAGAACAAAAACACGCTTTGGCTGTTAGTCAAAAATCTACATCTAAACTCGAGGATATGATTGAAGATTTAATTATGTTCTCATTAGCATCACGCGGCGAATTGAGCATGAAGTTAGATTCAGTGGATATTCGTCGTTTGGTTTCTCTTGCCATCAAATCTGCAGCGAATAAAGCCGAAGACCGTGGGGTCAAATTGCAAACACAATTTACAGACTCTGTTCCACTGGTGCAAGCCGACCCTGAAAAAATCGGTTGGGTGGTGAATCAACTGTTGGATAACGCCATCAAATTCACCCCGTCAGGTGGAAGCGTAATCGTGTCACTCAAAGAAGAAGGCGCAAATTTAATCAATGTTTCAATTACAGATACAGGCATTGGCATTCCACAGAATCGAATGCAAGAAATTTTTGAGCCGTTTCATCAATTAGATGGTTCATCTACAAGGCATTATGGTGGCACAGGCTTAGGGCTTGCATTGGTCCGTCAAATTATTGAAGCACATGGTTCGTTATTAGATGTAAAATCAGTGGAAGGCAAAAACACTACATTTAAGTTCCCATTGTTAGCCGTGCGAGATTAAATGGATATTGATACTCTTTCACAATTGCATTTTATTTTTCAAGAAATGCAAAAAAAGCCAGATTTAAAATCCGCATTAGATACATTATTTTTATCTATGCGGAGTTCATTTGTGTTTGATAACGTGGCTGTGTATTTAGAAGACCCGCAAGATAAAAGTTTAGATGTAATGTTTGCACGTGCGATGGGGCGCGGCAAAACCGCCGAAGCCGATGCCGCTTGGGGTGAAGCCATTGCAACAGAAGTAATAAAAACCAATCGTTTAATTATGCGCGAGCCCGGTCAGCAAATTCAAGGGATGGATAGAATTTCGCAAACATATTTGCTTGGTATTCCGTTGCGCATTAATTCAAAAGCCAGAGGTGCGTTGTTATTTGTCCGCTTTGGCGGACCTGCCTATTCCGAATTACATCTTCATCTTGCTTCACTGCAAGCGTTTTGGTCGGCTTCTTTAATTGAAAGAAAAGAATTACAAGATGCACGTGCCGAATTAGATTCTGTGCAACGTCAGATGCGTTTACAGGATGATTTTGTTTCCACCATTTCACATGAATTGCGCACGCCATTAGGTTTTATTAAAGGATATAGCACCAGTTTGTTAAGACCAGATACAACTTGGGATGAAGCCACCCAAAAAGAATTTCTCACCATTATTGATGAAGAAGCCGACCGCTTAACACGTTTGATTGAAGATATGCTTGAATCAGCACGCTTGCAAAGTAAGACTTTGCAATTCAAATTTGCTCCCATTCGTTTAGATGCCTTAATTCGAGATGTTGCTACACGAGTTAATACGCATCACCCTGACTTGAAAATTGATTACCACCTAGACACATTACCCTCCGTCCACGGTGATGGCGTGCGCCTCTCGCAGGTATTTGAAAATTTATTCAGCAATGCAATCAAATATGCACCGAATTCAAAAATAACAATTTCCACCAAAGCCTTAGAAAAATCAGTCTTGGTTTCATTTGCTGATAAAGGCGAAGGCATCCCCGAAGATTTTTTACCGTTTTTATTTGAACGTTTTTACCGCGTACCCGGCGAACGTACCGTCACCGGTACAGGGTTAGGGTTATATATTTGCAAACAAATTATTATGGCACATCATGGTAAGATTTGGGTAGAGTCAGAGTTGGATGCCGGCACAACCTTCTTTATTGAACTGCCCGCCGACCCAACCCCTTGACCGCCTTCATTTTCGCACTTCAGGAGAAACCGTTATGGCAAAGCGCATTTTAATTGTGGATGATGAACCTCGCTACCTGCGCCTATTAGAAGCAAACTTGCGTACAGAGGGTTATGAAGTAGCCACTGCACAAGATGGTATGCAAGCGCTTGAAGTTTTTTCAGCCCAACCGATAGATTTAGTTTTATTAGATGTAATGATGCCGCGTCTTGACGGGTTTCAAACTTGTCAGCGCATTCGAGAGTTTTCTAATGTTCCAATTGTGATTTTAACTGCACGCGGCGAAGAACAAGACCGTGTACGTGGTTTGGATTTAGGAGCAGATGATTATTTAGTTAAACCATTTTCTGCTACAGAACTATTAGCCCGTGTACGTGCAGTATTGCGCCGCGCACAACCCCCAACAGAATCTGCCAATCAAGTACGCTTCTTTACCCATGATGATTTAAAAATAGATTTCGCCCGCGCAGAAGTATGGCGTGGTGAAGAAGCAATCTCACTTTCTGCTACCGAATACCGTCTTTTATTGCATTTTGCTCACAATATCGGCAAAATTCTCACATCTGAAGAATTATTGAGTAATGTATGGGGTGTTGAATATAAAAATGATAAAGAAATTCTATGGGTGAGTATTGCACGTCTGCGTCAAAAGTTAGAGAAAGACGCGCACAGCCCCAAACATATAGTCACACGTTCAGGATTAGGATACTTAATGCCACCTGTCGAAACGTGAGAACGGTAATGAAAGGTTTATGCCCAATAAAATTTTAGTTGTTGATGCAGATGGTGCCAGTCGAAATTTCATCGCACAAAAATTACTGGGTCAAAACCATGAAGTCTTACAAGCAGGTTCAGGCAAAGAAGGCTTAATTTTTGCTTGGCGTGACCATCCAGATTTAATCATCGCCGACCCGACAATGACTGACTTAAAAGGGGAAGAGTTCGCCAATAAATTAAAACAGGATTCACGTACTTCACAAGTTCCGTTAATTGCTTTGAGCAGCGACTCAAATGCTGACCGCATCAAATCTTGTTTGGAAGCCGGGTTTAACGAGTACATCACCAAATCTGGGCAAGCAGTTCCTATGCTCACAGATGCGATTCGCCATTTGTTGGAATTAAATGGCGATGCTATGAAGCAAGGTGGAAAATTAATCGTATGTTTGAGTGCGAAGGGTGGCACAGGCACATCTTCTGTTTGTGCTAATTTGGCAATGAATATTTCAGTCAACCAACCAGATGCCCGTTTGGCTGTTGCGGATTTAGTCCTACCTATTGGGTCGATTGCACCAATTGTCGGCTACGAAGGAAGCGTGAACATTGTCAATGTGGCTGATATGTCACATGATGTCACCTCGCCAGATTTTTTCAAAAGTCATTTGCCTGAAATGCGGGTTTGGAAATTTAATCTATTAGCAGGCTCGCCAGACCCTGAACTGAGCAATCAGTTAAAAGTAGAACGGATTTGGGATATTGTAACTTCATTAAAAATGGCATATGATTATGTATTGCTTGATATTGGGCGTTCGCTTTCGAGAATTACATTGCCATTGATTCAACATGCTGATAGTGTAGTTTTATTAATCAGCACGGATGCTAGCACCTTACCGCTTACAAAAACTTTGTTAGAGTATTTGAAAAGTAAAGGTGTTGAAGAAAATTCAATTTATTCTATTTTGAATCGTGCGCCCGGTTTAGAAGGTTTAAGTAAAGCCGATGCAGAAAAAATGCTAGGGATTCACATCAATGCGGCGATGCCTTACCTGAGTACCAATTTGGCATTTTCAAATAGCCATCATCAGCCTTTTACGTTAAAATTCCCTAACGATACTGCTGTGTTGATTTTTCAAGCAATTGCAAAAGAGATAATGGCACGCATAGAAAAAGTACCGACTTAAAAGCAAGCCTTATGATTGGAGAGAAACCATGAGCATTGAATATGATGAAAAAGGCAAGTTCTACACCAATGTAATTTCAAAAATCGCTGTTTCCTCAATCTTACAAACCACTACGCATTTGATTCGCGGTATGGTGCATGTGCGCCAAGGGGAGCGGTTAAAAGACGAACTCGAAAACGATGAAAGTTATGTGGCAGTTACCAATGCGAATGTGTTTGATTCGAATGGAAATGTAGCATATTCCAGTCCATTTATGGCAGTTCATAAAACTCAAATTGTGTGGATTATGCCAGCCGAAGACAACAATGCAGGAGAGTCTGGATGAATGCACAAGGGGCGCCTCAACGACTCACTGGTCAGGATTTAATTCGATTAAAAAAATTCCTATCTGATAATTTGATGCGCGCGCTGGAAATGGAGAGTGTGCCAGCCGCACAACGCACTACGTTTATTCAACAAAACATTACCAAAATTTTTGAACAAACCCAAGTTAAGCTCCCGGAAGATGTAAAAAAAGAAATTTTCAAACAAACATTAAATGATTTGCTTGGTTTTGGTCCGCTTCAACCTTTGTTGGATGACCCCGATATTACCGAAATAATGGTCAATGGACCAAAGAAAGTTTTCATTGAAAAAAAAGGGCAACTTAGCCGCGCCAATATTTCATTTGATGATGATGACCATGTTGTCCGAATCATTGACCGAATTATTTTGCCATTAGGCAGGCGCGTAGATTATGACTCTCCGACAGTGGATGCCCGTTTACCTGATGGCTCGCGCGTCAATGCTGTGGTTCGGCCTGTTGCTATAGATGGACCTTCTATTACTATTCGAAAGTTTCGCAAAGACCGCTTACAAGTTCCAGACCTGATAAATTTCGGCTCGCTTACACAACAAATGGCAAGCTTTTTAGAGGCTTGCGTAAAAGCACACTTTAATATCGTCATTTCTGGTGGAACAGGTTCTGGTAAAACAACTTTATTGAATGTACTTTCGGGGTTTATTCCAGAAAATGAACGCATTATCACCATTGAAGATGCGGCAGAATTGCAACTACAACAAGACCATGTAATGCGCATGGAAACCAAAGCCGCCAACACCGATGGTATGCACGCTGTCACCATTCGTGATTTGGTGAAAAATTCTTTGCGTATGCGCCCAGACCGAATTGTTGTGGGTGAGGTGCGCGGTGGTGAAGCATTAGACATGTTGCAGGCAATGAATACTGGACATGACGGTTCATTAACTACGGTTCATGCCAATAGCCCGCGTGATGCTATCTCTCGTATGGAAACCTTGGTTTTAATGGCAGGCATGGATTTGCCTCTCAAAGTAGTTCGCCAACAAATATCATCAGCCATAGATTTAATTGTGCAACAAAGCCGTTTGAAAGATGGTCAAAGAAAAGTGACAGCCATTACCGAAGTGGCAGGCATGGAAGGTGATGTAGTCGTTTTGACCGATATTTTCAAATTTAATCAAACGGGTGTGACGCAAGATGGAAAAATTCAGGGTGAGTTAAAACCAACAGGTATTCGCCCTCTGTTCACGCCACGTCTTGAAGCGGCTGGTTATAAACTTGGTGCAGAAATCTTTATGGCTGGCAAACCATCTGATTTGCCAACGCGAAGGTAAACAGTCTGCTATAATTTAGGTATTAAAATTTTTGATGAGGAAACATGACCAACGCCCAAATCACCATTCGTGAAAAGAAACTTGGCTTGCTAATTCGTGATGCACGTGTGGCAGAACGCCGCAGTATTAAAGAATGTGCTGATGCAATTGGCGTGAAGCCAGGTTTATTTCGCGCCTACGAGGAAGGACGGCGAGCACCGTCTTTACCTGAATTAGAAGCATTGGTTTACTTTTTGAAAATTTCAATTTTTCAATTTTGGGGCAATGAAACTATATCTGACGCGCCGCCTCCACTAGAAGTGGAAGATGTGACCCGTTTGATTGGTTTACGCCAACGTATGATTGGCGCGTTGATTCGTCAGGAACGAACCAATAAAAATGTTTCTATTCGTCAAATTGCAACGGATACTGGCATTTCACAATCTCGTCTGAAATCGTATGAATTAGGTGAACGCCCAATTTCTGTTCCAGAATTAGAAATGATTTTGGCTGTGATTGGTGTACCAATGGAAACTTTATTTGACCAAAGCGGACCAGTAGGGCAATGGTTGAACAGTCAACGCGCATTGCAGAAATTTAATGAATTGCCAGAAGATATTCAAAATTTTGTTTGCCAACCAGTTAACAGACCGTATTTAGAATTGGCAATGAAGTTAAGCAGTATGTCTCGTGAGAAATTACGTTCTGTTGCTGAAGGTTTGTTAGATATTACTTTATAGGTTCATGTCATTCTGAGCGAAGCGAAGAATCTCTGCAATAATCTAGGAGATTTTTCGCCGCAAATAGCAAGAACGCATCTCAGAATGACACAAAAACATTATGACCACCGACCCCGCCCAACTCGAATCGCAAGGCAAAAAAGCCTTTGAAAATAAAAACTTTGCCCAAGCCGCTGATTTATTTCAACAAGCGGCACAAGGTTACACCGCCGGGCGGGCAGGTTTACAAGCCGCCGAAATGATGAATAATGCTAGCGTTGCTTTTTTACAAGCAGGCAAACCCGATGATGCACTCAAAGCCGCGTTAGGAACTGATGAAATTTTTGCGGGCGCAAAAGATACCAAACGACAAGCCATGGCATTGGGAAATCAAGCCGCCGCATTAGAAGCATTAGCCAGTTATGATGAGGCGATTCAAAAATACGAACAATCGGCTGAGTTATTTGGTCAAATCAATGAAGGTGATTTGCGCGCCATGGTGATGAAATCTGCCGCGGCAATTAAATTGAAAACTGGCAAAATTACTGACTCTGCTTTTAAGATGATGGGGTCATTAGATGCAAAAGATAACCCAAGTTTTTTTGAACGTATCTTAAGATTTTTTATGCGCTTTATCAAATGAAATGATACACCTCAACGTTAAAGTTCGTCGCGCCGTCGCACAAGACCATTATCAAATTGCGAATTTACTTTTTCATGAATCGCACACCCACCGCCATTTAGATTGGCGGTCTGTTTTAGATTGGCTCGGCGCACAAAATTTTTGGGTGCTTGATGAACATGGATTTATCACCGCCGCATTTGCCTGCCCAGAAGACCCTGCCGATGTGGCATGGATTCGACTCTTTACTTATCATCCGCATCTTAACTTACAGGACGCATGGTTGGCGTTGTGGGAACATGCCCACCCTGAAATTTTTCAGAACAACCCCAATGCCAAAGTTTCATCTATTATTATCAAGCCGTGGTTTCAAGATATTCTTTTGCAAAGTGGTTTTGAACAAAAACAAAGTATTGCATTATTACGTTTAAGAATTGAAAATTTCAAACCATTTTCTGTGCCTCAAAATCTTCACATTCGGCGCATGGAAGAATCAGATATATCTTCCGTTGCAGATGTAGATTACAAAGCCTTTGGGTCATTTTGGCATAACTCATTTGACACAATTCGATTTGCTTATGCACAAGCCATATCTGTAACGGTGGCAGAAAATGAATCAAATCAAATTATTGGCTACCAACTCAGCACAGGCAATCGGTTTGGCGCGCACCTCGCTAGGTTGGCAGTCAGCCCGCAGGCGCAGGGTCGAGGCGTGGCATCCGCTTTGGTGAGTCATCTCATCCAAAACTTGGATGCGAATCAAAATAGCAATCTTTCAGTCAACACACAAGAAGATAATGCGGCATCGTTAGCCTTGTATAAAAAATTAGGTTTTTCTAAAACAGGCGAATATTTTCCAGTGTTGATTTACAATAGGGGCTTATGACGCAAGTTCAATTTCCATTGCCCGTATTGCGAAAATTTGTCGAAACCCTTTCCACTGAATTAGGGCATGATACTGCGACGGCAGTTATCAAAAAAACAGGTTTGCCCAAAGAATGGATGCACGATGATAACTTTGTAAACTTAAATAATGAGCAATCGGCATTGGCATACGCGCGTTTACAATCTGCATTGCGGGCTTATTATGGGCGTGGAGCACGTGGCATTTTATTGCGTATCGGCACAAAACTTTGGAATCAATTATTAGATGATTCATCTTTTGGAATCAAAGCCCAAGCGGCATTGATTCGTGGACTTCCAAAATCTTTACGCCGAAAACAAGCCTTAGATTTGCTTACAAAAATTATGAGTGCCAAACGCGGCGACATGACGCTTCATACCCTTGACCTCGACCTGTTGCTTGTTGACTCGACATCTCCTACTACCTTGAATCAGACTGATGATACGCCTGTGTGCTTCGTCACCTTTGGTTTAATTCGTGAATGCTTATTTTGGGCAGTTGGTGAAGAACATAATATAGAAGAACAGGCTTGCAAAGCAATGGGGGCAAGGCAATGTGAATTCAAAATTACCATCGGAGGATAACATGGCGCACATTGAAACAAACTGGAAGTCAAAAGATGGTTTAGATATTTTTGCTCAGGTTTGGGAGCCAGATGTAGTACAAGCGAAAGCAGTGGCTTGTTTAGTACATGGTTTAGGTGAACACTCATCTCGTTATGCTCATGTAGCAGAGGCTTTCAATAAAGAAGGCATTATTTTATTTACATCCGACTCACGCGGGCATGGAAAATCTAGCGGGGCGCGTGGGCATATCAACTCAATTGAAGACTTTATGGGCGATATTGACACATTGTTTGAACAAGCTCGTTCGCGTTATGCAGGTTTGCCTTTGTTTTTATATGGACATAGTTTGGGTGGAATTTTAGTTTTGCATTATGCTTTGCTTCGCAAACCCAACATCAAAGGGGTGATTGCCACGAGCCCAGGGTTGCATACTGCGCTTGAAAAGCAACCAGTGAAAGTCTTGTTAGCAAAAATTTTAGGTGCTATTGCTCCAACAACTACGCTTGCTAGCGGGTTAGACGCAAACGGCATTTCTCGTGATGAGAAAGTGGTACAGGTATATAACAATGACCCGCTTGTGCATGATAAAGTTTCGCTTGGTTTTGGTAAAGTGATGCTCGGCGTTACGAAATGGACGCTAGAAAACGCGAAAAACTTCCCTCTTCCATTGTTGTTATTACATGGCAAGAAAGATCCAATTGCCTTTGTTTCTAGCAGTACCGAATTTGCCGAGCCGTTAGGAGGAAAATGCACGCTGGTTTTATGGGAGGATGGATTCCATGAATTGCACAACGAACCAGAAAAAGAAGAAGTATTCAAGACGATGACACTTTGGATGGATGCTAGGTTGAGAGAAGAGAATAGCGAGTAATCGGTAGGAAGTTAAGAACATTCTCAGCCATTGCTAGACAAAATCATTTGGGCGTGAGAAAATCCGCGCCACGCAATAAAAATTATAGAGGAGTTAGTGAGTATGAGCGATAAAGAAGTAAGTAAAAGGCAACAGCGCAAGGAACAAGTTCGCCGTAAAGAGAGGCGTTCGCGTTTGTTGGCAATAGGTTTTGTTTCAGTAGGCGTGTTATTCCTAGCCTTTTTGTTTATTTGGCCCAGTCTGAGACCAATCGGAGAAGTGGCTACAGCACCTGAAATTGTTTATCCGAATCCTGATTTCAATGCGGTTGGCAACCCAGATGCACTTATCAAAATTGAAGAATATGCTGATTTTCAATGCCCACACTGTGGTAGTTTCTTTCGAAATACAGAAAAGTTATTGATGGATAACTACATTGCAAATGGTACAGTATATTTTGTTTTCAAAGCAGTGGATTATCTTGGGGCGGCTTCGGCAGAAGCCGCTGAGGCGGCATATTGTGCTGGCGACCAAAACAAATTTTGGGAAATGCAAGGCACCATTTTCACAAATCAAGGTTTAGAAGCACTAAGTGACCGCCGTTTAGCCGCTTATGCAGAATCTGTTGGTTTGAACATGGATGAGTATAACGAATGTTATAACTCAAATAAATATTTAGACTTGGTTGCTGAAAATGTAGCAACTGCCCTTAATGCAGGTGCCGAAGCCACACCTTCTTTTGTTATGACTTATGAAGTGAATGGCGAAACAAAAACAAAATTAATACAAGGTGCCCAACCTTACGATATCTTTGTGCAAGAAATTGAAGCGGCATTAGCTGAAATAAATCAATAAACTACCTAAACAAAAAGCCACTGTTTTTCAACAGTGGCTTTTTGTTTAGGTATGCCTGCTGACGATGCCTTGCTCCCAAGCATAGACTGCGGCTTGGGTTCTATCTGCCAAATGCAGTTTACTCAATATATTACTTACATGACCTTTAACTGTATTTTCGCTAATCACTAATTTTTCAGCAATTTGGCTGTTAGTTAAACCGCTGGCAATTAACTTCAATACATCGGTTTCGCGTTCTGTTAATTCAGTAAATAGAGGCTGGTCTTCTGAATTTTCACCGCGAATATTTTGCAACACGCGCGATGCTACACGCGGATGCAAAGTCACTTCACCTTGCACAGCCCTATGCAAAACATCTACTAGTTTTTCCATTTTCATATCTTTCAAAATATAGGAAATTGCACCTGCTTTCAAAGCAGGAAAAATATGCACATCTTCATGGTATGAAGTTAACACGACAACTTTTGTACGCGGGCTAATCTGGCGGATGCGACGTGTGGTTTCAATGCCATCTAAGCCGGGCATAATTAAATCCAATAAAACAATATCAGGGATTAATTCACCTACCATGTTCAGGGCTTCTTCTCCGGAAGAAGTTTCACCGACGACGTTAAAATCTGAAATTTTTTCAAGGTATGAGCGAATGCCGTTGCGCACAACTTCATGGTCATCTACAATGAGAATGCTGGTTTTTGGATATTTCATAATTTCAATCTCCTGAGTGATTCTTGACAGGTATCTGAATAATTAACCGCGTCCCTTGCCCGGGTGCGCTTTGTATTTGCAATGTACCGCGAATGCCATTAATTCTTTCACGCATCGAACGGAAGCCCATGCCTTTGGCTCGTTGTTGTGTATCAAAACCACAACCGTCATCTGCAACTAAAACTTGAAGGATATCGTGATTATACGCCAATGAGACATCTGCTCGTTTGGCTTGGCTATGACGAGAAATATTTGCTAACGCCTCTTGAATGACGCGGTAAACTGCTTGCTCTGTATCTAGTGGGAGTTCTCGCCCATTCTGAATTTTCAAATTCACAATGGCATCGTTTCGGTTTTCCCATTCAAAGACATATTCTCTGAGTGTGGTTTCTAAGCCTTTTTCTTGCAAGGCAATTGGGTAAATTTCTTGAATCAAGAAATTTAATTCTTGAATCACTTCATAGATTAACGTCTCTGCTTCGCTGAGGTGTGGCGTAAATTCTTGTTGTGTATTCTTTGCCATGCCATTGACAGTACCCAACTGTGCGAGAGCCGCAAAGGCTTTTTGTTTAGCACTATCATGCAGGTCACGCGCGAGGCGATTGCGTTCTTCCATCACAGCCAAATCTTTTGTTTGTTCAAATAAATCCATGTTGGCAATAGATAGTGAAGCGCGATTGACAAGTGCGGTAAACAAACGAATCGAATCTCTGGTGAGTGCGTTGGGGCGTGTATAGGCTACATTAAAAATTGCAACTACTTTTCCATCCACTACAATGGGGAAGTGTGCAAAAGACTCAATGCCTTCTTTTTGAATTGCGGCTTGTATATCGGGTCGTAGAGATTTTGATTTTATATCTGAAACAATAAATGCGGCGCTGGTGTTCATGGCAATTCCTACCATGCCTTCATCGCGCTCAAACTTGAAAGTAGTCAGTGTTTCGGGTTGAAAACCGCGACTGACGCGTGGCATAATTTTTTGTTGTGATTCATTCCATGCAAACACGACGCTTCGGTCGGCATTTAACAATGAAACCGACACATCAACTAATGCTTGAAAAATTTGATTTAAGGTAACGCTTCGTAGAATTTTTTCATCCGCCTGATAAAGTGCTTCCATTTCAACGGTACGCTTTTCTAAATCAGCGGTGCGCTTTCTAACTAATCTTTCTAACTCTTGATTTTTATTTTCAATATTTTTTACACGCCAACGCAAGCCACCTACAATGATAATGCCAAGCAAAATGACGAGTAAGCCACGAAACCACCATGTTTCCCAATAGGGTGGCACAACAATAATTTGAATCGCACGTACTTGGTCACTCCACACACCATCGCTGTTTGCCGCGCGTAGGTGCAAGGTGTAAGTTCCACCAGGCAAGTTGGTATAACGCCCGCTGCGTTGATGACCTGCTTGAATCCATTCCTCGTCAAAACCTTCAAGCATATATGCGTATTGATTCTTTGCAGGTTGTTCAAATGCAAATGTCGTAAATTCAAACTCAAATGAATCTTGCGGGCGGGCAAGCGTAATGGTTTGTAAATATTCGGTTGTTACATTTTCGTCATTAAACGGCGTGCCAGATAAAGTAAAAGAAGTAAGTGAAATTTTTGGCTGGAATTGGTTATCAATAATTTCACTCGGCTGAAAGACGTTCAGACCATTGATACCGCCGAAATACATGGTGTCATCTTCACTTTTTGCAAAGGCATATTGATTAAATTCATTGCTTTGCAAGCCGTCACTGACTGTAAAGTTACGAAAGGTTTGATTGGCAGGATTGAATCTCGAAAGCCCAAAGTTGGTGCTAAGCCATAAATCACCTTGCTCGTCTTCCAAAATTCCATAAATCACATTGTTGGGCAAGCCTTCGTTTTCAGTGAAATGGTCAAATGAATCGGTGGTTGGGTTATATCGGTTTAATCCGCCGCCATAAGTGCCAATCCAAACCACGCCATTTGTTGCTTGATATATGCTCAAGATGATATCGTTGCTTAAGGAATTTTTTTCAAGAGGTTCATGTATATATCTGGTAAAAGAACCGCTTTCTAAATTAATGCGAAGCAACCCATTGTCTGTGGTACCTATCCATAAATTTTGATTTGTATCTTCTTGTAATGTGCTAACTTTATCTGTAATATCTGTATCTGGGTTATTTGGGTAAGGGTTATAAATAGTAAATGTAGATGTATTGCGATTAAAAATAAATAACCCTTGGTTTGTGCCGACCCACAGTTTATTTTTTGTGTCTTCATAAATAGCAGAAACAGAAACACTTGAAATTTCTTCACCTAAACCCACAGGCTGATAATGCGTGAAAGTTTGATTTGATGAGTCAAATTGGTCTAACCCGCGTGCTGTTCCAACCCATAACACACCTTGCTGGTCAACGTGTAATGAGTAAATAGTGTTACTACTAATGGTAGAAGAGTCATTTGAGTTATGCAAGTATCTTGTGAACGTGCCTCTCGCAGGGTTAAAGTGATTTAAGCCACCGCCGTCTGTTCCAATCCATATACTATTATTTGATTCAGCCAAAATTGGAAAAATAAAATTACTGCTTAGGCTAGTAGAGTCATTAGGGTTGTTGCGATAATAACCAAAGCGGTCTTGCTGGCGGTTATATTTGTTCAAGCCGCCGCCATACGTTCCAATCCACAAAATGCCACTAGCATCTTCATAAATAGAATACACTTTGTTGCTACTCAGGCTATTTGAAAAACTTGGCTGATTTTGATGATGGATAAACTTTCGGGTAAGAGGGTCATAACGGTCTAAGCCATTATTTGTGCCTATCCAAAGTCCATTGGCACTATCTACAAAAAGCGAAAAAACTGAGTTGCCTGCCAAACTGTTAGGGTTATTAGCAGAATTTGTAAACCTTGTGAAAAAATTACCCAAAGGATTGTAAAGATTTAAGCCATTGATAGTTCCAACCCAAATTTCTTTATTTTGATTTTCTACCAAACTTAAAACCCGATTACTGCTTAGGCTGTTGGGGTTGCTGGCATCATATTTGTAATTGACAAACGTTCCTTTCGCTTCATCATATAAACTGATGCCTGCATTTGCTGTCCCAATCCATAGGTTTCCGTTCGAGTCTTTTAACAACGCCGTTATCACGTTACTACTTAATGTATTTTTGTCTGAGAGTGGTTCAGAGAGGTTGCGTAAATGAGTAACTATGTTGTTTTCAAAAGATAAAAAATCTAAACCTTCATCTGTGCCAATCCATAAACCTTTATCGTCTAAACACAGTGCCTGAATACGATTGCTAGAAATACTTTTATCATCATCTGGGTTATGCAGATAATGCGTAAATATGCCGCTAACAGGGTCGTAGCGATTTAGCCCACCAGATTGTGTCCCAATCCATAAGTAGCCTTGCTGGTCTTCGACAATTGCAGTGATATCACGTTCGCTGATGCTGTTTGGGTTGTGAATATCAGGTTTGTAGATTTTGAAGTTATAGCCGTCGTAACGGTTTAATCCATCATCGGTGCCGACCCATAAGAAGCCCTGACGGTCTTGCAGGATGGCATTGACAACGCTCTGCGATAACCCTTCTTCTAGACTAATTTGTTCAAAGCGGATGTTCTTTCCGTAGGGGATAAAAGAATTTTTGGGTTCGGTATCAGGTTGCAGGTCAGTGGGTGAGGCGGTTGGGTTTTCTTCAAGATTGGGTGTAGCAAGAGAATTAATCTCACCGCAGGCGGCGAGTAAAAAAGTAATCAAAGTAATGCAAAGCAAGGCTTTCTTATACATGAGGTAATTATAAGCAATTAAGATGAGATGCGTTTTTTGGTATCCCATTCTCTAGTAGGGTTTCATCTACCCTTCTATGGAATGGTTTTTTTATTTATCTTAGATGAGTTGTTTTGTGAATTGTTTGGTTCTTAAACCATTCATTTGAAGGGGCGAATCCTATGTTGTAGGCGCATGACATCTGCGGCGAGGTTTTGTATCATGCAATCCTATGCGGACGATTTTTCCTCCAAGAAGATAGGACCGCAACCTATGTCTGAGGCGGAGTGCCGGCTGGTGGGCTGGTCTTCCGCCTTCTGTTTAATACCGATGTGAGGAGGTGGTTGTTAGCACGTGTTTGAAGTTTTTGTTCGTGTAAATTCTATTTAGGAGAAAAGAGAATGAAACTAAAAAATTTATATGTGCTTTTTAGTTTGCTGGTAATTTTGAGTATGGTGCTTGCGGCTTGTGCGCCTGCCGCAACTGAAACAACCGAAGCACCCGTTGCTACAGATGAACCCGCTACGACTGAAGAAGCACCTGCCGCAACTGAAGAAGTTCCGGCAACAAGCCGTAAAGGCGGCTGGTTAGATGAAATTGTTTTCTCGGCAGTTTCTTCTAGTTCGGCAGTTTCACAATTGCAGGCTGGGGCAATTGATTTTTATTCGTTTAACCTCTCATCCAATACGTTGCAAGATATTAAGGATGCAGGGTTAAGTTACACTGCATCCTATGGTGGGAATTATGGCATTAGTTTGAATCCAGCAGAATTTAATGATGCAAGTGTGTTAAATCCGTTTTCAAATCGCAAAATCCGCGAAGCCTTAAACTGGTTGATTGACCGTAACTATATCAATCAAGAAATTTATGGTGGCGGTTCTTTGCCAAAACTTTTGCCCATCACCACGCAGTTGGTGGAATATACCAATTTGATTGAAACCGCCCGTGCGCTCGAAACCAAATATGCTTATGACCTTGAAAAAGCGCGTGAAGTCATTGCCGCTGAAATGGAAGGCATGGGTGCAACACTCGGTGCAGATGGTAAATGGCAATATAACGGCGCGCCAGTTAATTTAATCTTCTTAATCCGTTCTGATGGTGATGGTACACGTCAGCCAATGGGTGATTATGTATCCAATCAATTAGAAGCGGTTGGTTTCACTGTTGACCGACAATATAAAACTTCATCTGAAGCCTTCCCGATTTGGATTGGCACAGACCCTGTGGATGGTCAATGGAATTTATATACCGCTGGCTATTTACCTTCTGGCTTGACTCGTGATGAGCGTGCAAACATTCAACAATATTATTTGCCTACCAGCGTTCAGGCTTCACAACCGTTCCTTTCTAATGTAGCAGACCCAGCCTTACAAAAAGTTGGCGATGATTTGGCATTGGGCAATTTCAATACAAAAGAAGAACGTGATGCCATGATGGCAGAAGCCTTAGAACTTGCGCTTCAAGACTCGCTTTTTGTTTGGGTGGTGGACCAGTTAGTTTATGCCCCCTTCAAGAATAATGTTTCCGTCACATACGATTTGGCGGCAGGTTATGAAGCGGCGTTCATGGGTAACTACAACTTACGCTTCACTGACCAAGAAGGCGGTACCATGCGCGTGGGTACCAATGACCTCTTCACCCAACCATGGAACACCATTGCTGGTAGTAACTGGGTTTGGGATTCTAATATTATGCGAGCAACCAGCATGGGCTCTAGCGGAATTGGTGGTGGCGCAGGTTTAATGGGCGACCCCTATACTGGTTTAGCATGGCCCCAACGCATTGCCAGCGCTTCTTTAGAATATCAAACTGGCTTGCCGATTACTCAAAACTTAGATTGGTTAACTGTTCAAGCAGTAGATGAAATTCAAGTGCCTTCAGATGTTTGGGTAGATTGGGATGCCGCCTCACAAACATTTATTACTGCGGGTGAGAAATTCCCAGATGGCACGACTGCAAAAACAAAAAGTACAGTGGTCTTCCCTGCTGATTTATATGAAACAGTCACTTGGCATGATGGAAGCCCAATCTCTGCTGCTGACTTTGTAATGGCGTTCATCGTCTTCTTTGACCGCGCCAAACCAGAAAGCCCTGTCTATGATGAAGCCGCTGTACCTGCTTTAGATGGTTTCTTACCTTCATTCAAAGGTTGGCGTATTACTTCTACTCAGCCTTTGACAATTGAATACTACTCTGACTCATACAATGCTGATGCAGAATTAAATATTTTGCCATTGTGGCCTGGCTCTCCAAATGGATTATCTGGTGAAAATAGCTGGCAAATTTTAGCGGTTTCAAACCTTGCTGAAGCCGCTGGTGAATTGGCTTACTCTTCAGATAAAGCCGATGTAGAACAAATTGAGCAAATGAGTTGGGTAGGTGGTCCGAGCCTTGAAATTCTCAAGAAGTATTTAGACCAAGCACAAGCCGATGGTTTTGTTCCATACGAAGCAACTTTGAGCCAATTCTTGACACCAGAAGAAGTAGCCTTGCGTTATGAAAATCTTTCCAATTGGTATGATGAGCATGGTCACTTCTGGGTTGGAACAGGTCCATATTATTTAGACCAAGTCTTCACAACAGAAAAATCACTCGTCTTGAAAAATAACGAAAACTTTGTTGATTTTTCCGACCGTTGGTCTTCGTTTAGCGAGCCAAAACGCGCTACAGTTGTGTTAGATGGACCTGGACAAATTTCGGCAGGTGGCGAAGCGGTGTTTGATGTGATTGTCAACTTCAATGATGAACCGTATGCCAATGCTGATATTAAACAAGTGAAATATATTTTGTACGATACCACTGGTGCAGTCATCACTGTGGGCGATGCAGAAGCCGTAGGGGAGGGACAGTTCCAAGTCACGTTAGATGCGAGCATTACATCTCAACTTGATACAGGTTCAGCCAAACTCGAAGTGGCTGTTGTTCCAAGTGCGGTTGCTATCCCTGCCTTCACTTCGTTTGATTTTGTTGTTCAATAAGTAAGTTGCATTTTGTAAGTTTTGCTCCTGCCACTTTTATAGTGGCAGGAGCAAACAGATTTATATTAACTGCGAGGTCGCCATGTCGGTCACTACTCATGTTCCAGAAAATGTATCTGCAAAAAAATCATTTGCCAATAGTACCTTCATTCGCGTGTTGCGTTATACCGCTGTGCGTTTGTTGACTTTGTTTGTTACAGTTGTGATTGGTGTGTATCTCACGATTTTGATTGCAAATATGGGTGGCTTTGTAGACCAAATTATTAAAACTCAGATTCGAGATAGCATCACACAATCGGTTGCTAGCAATCAAACCTATTTGCAAATGGAGCCTGCATTGCGGAAACAATTAATTGAAGAACGCATTGCTTTGGAAGAAAAGCGGCGCGGATTAGATACGCCGATTGCTGTGCGCAACGCGCGTTATCTGGTCAATGCGTTGAAGTTAGACCTTGGGCGTGCCATCAACATGACCAGTGATAGTGGCTCAAAACAAGTACGTTTGATTTTGCTTGAACGCCTGCCAGCCACTTTGTTATTGATGGGCTCTTCGCAATTATTTCTTTTCTTTTCCAGCGTTTTTATTGCTTTAAATCTTTCGCGTAATTATGGCAATTTTTGGGATAAGTTGACCATTGCACTGTCACCTTCTTCAGCAGTGCCACCGTGGTTTTATGGAATATTTTTGATTTTGATTTTCGCTTCGGGACTTAAGGTTTTGCCGTTTGGTGGCATGGTTTCAGCACCACCGCCTCTAAACAAATTGGATTATGCCTTGAGTGTATTGAAACATTTAACTCTGCCTGGCTTATCGCTGATTTTAAGTTCTTTCTTTTTGAGTGTTTATAACTACCGCACTTTCTTTTTGATTTATTCCAGTGAAGATTATGTAGATATGGCGCGCGCCAAAGGCTTACACGCCAAAGATATTGAACGCCGTTATATTTTGCGCCCAACATTACCAAACATTATTACAAATTTTGCTTTGCTCATTATTAGTTTATGGACTGGTGCATTATTCACTGAAACTGTTTTCTTATGGCCTGGTTTGGGTAGGACATTGTTCCAAGCCATTGGGCAATATGACACGCCGATTATTGTTGGCTCAACGATTATTTATGCGTATCTGTTAGCGATGACAGTCTTTATCCTTAACTTTGTTTATGCGCTTGTTGACCCGCGCGTGAAGATTGGTGAATAGGATGCTCAATAATTTACGTTCATCACTTCAAAAAATATTATTATATCCCTCAGCAATTGTTGGCGTGCTGGTGATTTTGTTATTGGTCATTGTATCTATTTATACAATGGTGACAATTCCATACTCACAAGCAATAGCCATGTGGCGAGGTGGAGAAGAAGTCTGGTATCAAAACCCAAAGTTTGCACCGCCCGCATGGATTAATTTTTTCTCAACCAAAAAATATTCAGAGTCATTCGCCGTCAGCACAACGAATGCTGAAATTCAAAAAACAGTTATCCCCGTAGAAAGAGGCGTATCTACGATTGAGATGGTTTATGAGTTTGAATTTGAGTCAGATGTGTATCCGCAAGATTTGCTTCTTTATTTCAATTCATCATTTGACCAAAAGCAACCCTTTATTTCGATTGAGTTAATCACACCAGATGAGCGCACGATTCGTGTGGCGAACTTTGCAATTGGAAATAAATTTACTTACCGCTTCGCACAAGACGACAAACTGCGTGCCAAACTACGAACGGATAAAGTCATCCCAGCCTTGTTTTCTTTACCTGAAAGTGATGTGCCATTAAAAGGAATCTATAAACTTGTTATTACAGGTTCTACCTTTGAACCTGATTCAATAATAGATGCTGAATTTGTTTTTCATGGTCAAGTGTTTGGTTGGGCAGGCACCGACCATGCCCGCCGTGATTTAAGTTTGCCGTTGTTGTGGGGCGTGCCTGTGGCATTAGCGTTTGGATTAATGGCGGCGATTGGCACATCGGTAATGACGATGATTATTGCCGCGATTGCTACTTGGTATGGTGGCTGGGTAGATGAATTGATTCAACGCATTACGGAAATTAATTTAGTTTTGCCATTCTTTGCGTTGCTGATAATGATTGGCACGTTTTATTCACGCAGTATTTGGGTGATTTTAGGCGCCACAATATTATTGAGTATTTTTACGGGCGGCATTCTTGCCTTTCGGGCTGTGTTTTTGCAAGTGAAACAATCTATGTATATTGAAGCGGCGAAGGCATACGGCGCAAGTAATATGCGCATTATTTTCAAGTATTTAATTCCGCGTATGATTCCATTATTAATTCCAGGGCTTGTGCAATCTGTGCCTGCCTTTGTCTTTCTTGAAGCCTCATTAGCAGTGATTGGCTTAGGCGACCCTGTGTTACCCACATGGGGAAAAATTATTCAAGATGCGAACTCAAATGGCGCGTTGTATAAAGGTTATTACTATTGGGTGTTAGAACCTGCTGTTTTATTGATTATTACTGGGCTGGCATTTGCTGTGCTAGGCTTTGCTTTAGACCGAATCTTTAACCCCAAATTGAGGGATGTATGAGTATTGTAAAAACTGATGAATTATTGAAGATTGAAAATTTAATTTTACATTTCAAAACCACCAACGGCGTAGTGCAAGCAGTAGACGGTGTTGATTTTGAACTCGGTTCAAATCGTGCAGTTGTGATTTTAGGCGAATCAGGTTGTGGAAAGACTTCATTATCAAAAGCCTTGCTTCGTCTTTTGCCGCGCAATGTAGATAAATATTCAGGCAAAGTTTTATTACAAGGCTCAGATGTAATGACTCTAACCGATGAAGAATATCGTCAAAACGTGCGTTGGGTTGGTATTTCGCTTGTACCACAAGCGGCGATGAATGCTTTGAATCCAGTCATCAAAGTTGGTGAGCAAGTTGCCGAGCCTGCCATCATTCATTTGGGTTTGAGCAAAACAGAATCGCTTGGGCTGGTTTATAAAATGTTTCAGCATGTGGGCGTGCCTGCGGACTTTGTAGACCGCTATCCATTTGAGTTGAGTGGGGGAATGCGTCAGCGCGTGGCAATTGCTATGGCGTTGGTCACATCACCTAATTTGATTGTGTTAGAT
>JAEURH010000048.1 GCA_016789365.1 Anaerolineales bacterium | reverse complement strand
TACATCTTATGAGTAATTCAGTTCGTCGACTTTGATTTACAAAGTTATCAGTATCAAAAACGTATGATCGTTGTTTTAATAATGAACAAGCTGTAGCATTTCTTGCTGGAGGGGAACGGCTTTTTTCAACGAAGAGAAATAAAAACAACAACCAACGCGAGCGTGTATTAGAAAATTATTGAAAAAATAAAAAAACAAATCAAAGTTCTTTATTTTGAATAAAAAAAATTTATTGCTTAAAATACTTTCACCATTTTTATATTGCTAATGGGGGATCTATTTTTATTTGTTCTTTTTTTTATTTCATCACGAATTTGTTTGGCGGATTTATCTGGGTTTTCTGGCAATAACAAAACATAATCATCTTTGTTATTCCCCTCTCCCGTTTTTGGGAGAGGGGTTAGGGGTGAGGGAGAAACGTTGGAATGGTCAATGCCTGCGTTGGCGCATATAAAACCAAGTTTGTGTTCAACGACAATTACATTTTTTCGATAACGTACCACTTCATTACTTTCTTGCAACATTAATTCAACCAAGCGAGAATCTTTTTCGGTTTTTTCTGCAAGTTCAATTGCTTTTTGAGATGGCTTTACATCTGCAAGATTCACCATCCGCCCTTCGGCTTTGCTAACAATTTTTTGCGCCAAAACAAAAATATCGTTATCTAGCAATGCAAAATTTGTTGCATTAAGAACAATATCCGCCAAATTGTCACCTTGGCGGATGAGAGGGATATTTTCAAGTGCTGTGAGTATGAGCGATTGCAAATTCTTATCCGCAGATTACGCAGATTGCGCAGATTTTTCTTTTTTGTTAAGCATATCGTCATAATTCCAAACAAGACGTTTATATTGCAAACTTGGTGTTCCAAAATTAATTAATAGCCCACGATTTAATCCTGTTGCTTTTAAGTAATTTAACAGTTGTGCCTCTTCTGTTCCGCTTAAGTGTGATAATGCTTTAAATTCAACAATAATTTGACCAAAACAAATAAAATCTGCCCGATAATGAGTTGGTAAAACAACATTTTTATATTTTATTGGCAAAGATACTTCACGCTCATAAGTTATATTGCTCAGTGGAAATTCTACAGTTGCGGACTCTTGATAAACAGATTCTAAAAAGCCATGACCAAGTTGGCGGTGAATTTCCATACATGCACCGATGATTGAATATGTTTGCGGGTCACGTTTATCAATTAACTTCATCATAAAATAATCTGCGAAATCTTTCAATCTGCGGACTGCTTCGCACCTGTAATCTTAATCCCCGCATGTGTTGAACCATATTTTTTATTAATCCCAATCAACACACTGGTCATGCCTTCAATCACAACAGAGTTTTCAATCGGTCCAGCATCCCAGCCAATTAAATCAGCGGCTTGCACAAGTTTCAAAGTTTCTTCACGCGCTTCTTTGCTTGTGCCTGTCACCAGCACATCGCAATCCACTTCTTCATCGTTCATCAAATGTTCATACGAAATATTTTGAAACGCGGCGCACACTTCCACACCGTCACCAACAATTTCTTTTGCTTCTTGTGCGGCTGACCCTGCTGATGGCATTTGCACTTTTGATACTTTCGGCGGCACCAATGGAACTGTTACATCTATCAAAATTTTTCCTTGCAAATATTCTTTGACTGATTCCAATGTGGAACGATGTGCAGAATATGGCACGGATAAAACAACAATATCCGCTTCTTTCGCTGACTGGGAGTTGCTCATTCCATTGATAGAGACACCTTCCCCAAGCATTGTTTTTAATTCATTTGCCGCATTTTTGGCACTTTCTTCTTCACGCGAACCAATTAAAATGTGATAGCCCGCTCGCGCCCAACGATAAGCAAGCCCTTTCCCTTGTTTGCCTGTTCCACCCAACACAGCAATGGATAATAAAAGATGATTTTCTTTCATACATTCTCCAAATCATTTGCCACAGAGCGCACAGAGAAAATGAGTTTTAAGAGTCTTTTCTCAAAAATCTCTGTGACCTCTGTGGCTAAAAATCTTTTGACTTAACTTACTTTCGCAACTTCTTCTTCATATCTTTTCCAAATTTTTGGAGCAACTTCTCTGGCGCGTGAAGCAATCTCTTCTTCATCTAATGTTAGTAATTTTCTATCTTTCATCAAAAACTTGCCTTCTACCATTGTGGCTGTAACCATGCTTTGTTGAAAACCAAAAATAATATGCCATGGCAAATTACCGTCAGTTAATGGCGTGTAAGGTTTGTAATCAACAAAAATTAAATCAGCAATCGCGCCGACTGCAATTTTCCCGATGGATGTATTCGGGAAGAAAACTTCTGCTAATTCTGCATTGTTGTAAACCGCCATTTGTTGCACATCATATCCGCCCATACGGCGTGGGTCACGGTGGTGAACTTTATGTAACAGATATGCGGTTTTCCAATCATCCCACATTGAATTGGTGAAACCATCATTTCCTAAACAAACTTTAATTCCCATTCTCATCATTGACTCAATTTGTGCAACGCCAACACCATTATTCATGTTTGAACGTGGTTGATGGGTGAGCCATGTTTCTGTTTCTTTCAAAATTTCCATTTCACGCACATCCAAATGCACGCCATGCGCGGTGATAGTTTTCGGTCCAAGGATATTGTGTTTTTGTAAACGTTCTATCACACGCATTTGTGATTTATGCAAACTATCATATTCATCTTCTTCATGTTCGGCGACGTGGACATGAAAACCAACTTCATCATTTGCCGCGGAGCGACATGCTTGCAGAGTAGCACCCGATAATGTTAAACTAGCATGCAAGCCGAAAGTGGCGGCGAGGCGTGGATGTGAATCATTATTCATGCGGCGGATAAATCTCAAATTTTCTTGAATGCCCGCATTCGCTTTTTCGTTTCCGTCTCTGTCGGTTACTTCGTAACATAAAACTGCACGCAATCCACTTTTATCAACCGCATCGGCAATGACATCAAGTGAGCCATCAATGAAATTTGGCGAAGCATGATGGTCAATCAATGTGGTTGTGCCATGTTTTATTGCATCAATTAAACAAACTAATGCAGAATAACGAACGCCTTCCGCATCAAGCGAACGGTCGAGGGGCCACCAAAGTTTTTGCAAAATCTCAGGGAAATCTTTGGCAGGCTTGCCAGGAATTGCCATGCCTCGTGCAAACGCGCCGTAAAAATGGGTGTGCGCACAAATCCCGCCCGGCATTATATATTGACCATTCGCATCAGTCGGTTTTGTTTTGGGATGTTTTGCGATTAATGATTTGGTCGTGCCAATTTCACGGATATATCCGCCTTCAATATAAATCGCGTGGTTTGTGAGAACGCGATTTGGATTATCCCAAGTAATGATGTTTGCATTTGTAATCAACATGATTCAAAAACCTTTTGCCACGAATTCCGCGAATTTGCACGGATTTTTTAAGTTGTTTTACCAGCGTAAATCAGCGTTCATCTGCGTCCAAATTTTTTTCTGCTCAAAGGCGGTCTGTGACCGCCGTATGTTTTCATTCCATTATAGGGTCACAGACCCTGTGTAAGCAACAATTAACCTAAACCATACTGACTTGGATGCGGAAGTTTGACTCCGCTTGCACCCATTTCCCAAAGTGTGAGATACGCCGCTTCTCGCAATTCGGGGTCATCTTTATACATAGCATTATAAATTTGTGTTATTACGCCTTCATTGGCATGATATTTCAAATAGGGCAATGCCGCGAGTCGGGCATCGGGGTCATCTTCTTTTAATGCCAGCAAGAAAATATCAGTTGCAGGTGTGCCGGGTGAAACACCCAAACCTTTCTTAGCGGCAAATTCAATTAGCCATGGTGATTCATGTGGAACATTCAAACGAGTTGGCGCAAGTGAATTGACAGCGAGTTTTGAATCCAACACTTCAGTTGCGGCGTTACGCACAACCCATTGTTCATCTTCAATTTGAATTTTCTTTAACAAGTCAATTGCCCACTCTTCATGAATGCGACCCAATCCATACACAACCGCACGCCGTAACAAAATGTCATTAATCGTAATGCCATCCTTCAACATAGCGTGACCTTCTTTTGTATCATTCGCAATCGCTTCACCAGCGGCACGGCGGATGTCTTCATCACCGCCTAATAAAGTTTGAGCCACAATTTCTAACGATTCATTTGTATTAATCGCAACCAATGCCATACATGCCGCCCGCCGAACCGATAAACTCGGCGCCTGTAATGACATTTCCAAAATTTTGATTGCTTTCACATCGCCCATTGCACCAGCACCTAGCACTGCTAAATGAACCAATTCAAATGATGGCGTATTAATCATCTGGCGGAATAATGCACTGGCACTTGGGTCATTGCTATAAACAAATGCCGCCATGGCTTGCCCGCGCAAACTTAAAGGCAATCCTTCTGATTGTAAAATTGCCGCGAGTGTGCCAAACATTTTTCCGCGCCATTGTGCATTTTTTGGTGCATCACGTAACCAACGTGCCGCCGCAAATAATGGTCTGTGCATGGGCAAGCGCGAAAATTCAAGTAATGATTGCACTACTTTGCTGGCGTCACCATGTGCCGCGAAATAACGTAAAGTTAAATATTTTCCAGACCAATCTGGCTGATTCAAAATATTATCTTCGGCGCTGTAATTCGTCATTGCGTGCCCTGCTAAATACCCCGCAAAGACTGCATGAACGAATCGCATTTTGTGATTTGGATAGGGAACTAACAACCCGCTTTCTGCCATTTTATCTAACAAACTGGTTGAAGGCGTAGATACTTTTTCTATCTTCTTCATCTTCTGCGTATCAGATTTTGCATCTTCACCATCCGCTTCATTGCTTGACGTTTGGCTGGTTTCTGCTACGGATTCATTTTCTATCACCTCAAACGATTTCACCCAAGCGCGTGCTTGACGCGGGTCAAAGACTGGTTGGGCAGAGAGAATCACTTGCATTGCCAAAGTCTCCAACGCGGCGACAGGTGTATTCTCTGGTGCAATTCGGCGGATATGTGTAGCAATCACTTCTAATACATGCGGACCTAAACTATCACCTGCATACGCGCCCCATGCAGTTAAAGTCAATTCCAAGGGAGATAAATTTGTAAGGTCAGTACCCAGCCAGGCGTTAAGCAGAAGCGGGTCAACAGGTTGCATCATCGCCGTTTGTGACCAGGCTTCCTTAGCAACTGTTTGATTCCATAATTGTCCCCATTGCTCTAAGAATTTTTGATTTTGATTTGGCGACCATGCTGTAATAGCCAGTGGCGCAAACCCTAATGGAATCAAGCCATCTAAATATTCTGGCGCGCCAGTGGTGACAATTTTTGTTTCAGGATAATTTTGTAAAACGAGTTTGAAAAAATTGGAAACTAATGTTTGCTCATCGGGTGTGATTTCATCGTAGCCATCAACTAACAACAAACTATTTCCATTTCTGAAAGCAGTGTTGATAAACGCCGAAAGTTTGTTGTAATCAAATAATGAAGCATGGTCTACCGCCGCTTCGATGATAGGTTCTAAAACATTTTTTTCGTCTGTATGTGGTAATTTCAAATCAGCCACATGAATTAAAAATGGAACGAGGTTTTGTAACTCTCCCATTTTTTCACTGCGATTCGCGGCAAGTGATGCGAGGTGTGCTAATGCTACTGTTTTGCCAGCCCCTGGTTGACCAATGATGGCGATGTTTACATTGCCTGAAATGGCTTGTGGTAAGGTTAAAGTTTGTGGTTGATAAATTGCGGCGATTTCGGGCCAAGTATGTAAATAAGGAAGTGTTTGGGTAATCACATCTTCAAACTTGGGTGTAATGCCTGGCTCAACGCGTTGTGGTGGGGCAAGCAATAATGGCTCTTGTAAAATTTCATCTAATGCAAACAACTGCGCGGCGAGGTGCATTCCTTGTGCGCGTCTTAATGTGGCGCGGCGATGGTTTTCTTCAATTGAACTGGTTCTACGCGCTTGCGCTTCTTCACGGCGGGCTTTCATATTTTCGCGCAGTTCTTCTAATGCTGGGCGGGCGCGACCGACAATAAACCAGAATATCGTGGCGGTGATGAAGCCGATTAGAAAAGAAATGGGGTCAAGTGCGAAGAGAAAAGGCATAATTAATTAGCAAATAAAATTCGTCCGCATGATGGACAATAAGTAATTTGTTTTCTGGCGTTTTGTTGCGTGGCGGCGTTGATGTCTGTTCCGCATGAGGCACACGCACCATCTTCTATTTCTGAGACTGCGATTCCGCGTTTGTGCTTTCGCAAATCTTCATAACTTTGCAAAAGCGTTGTATCAATTGGAGCAAGAGACGCTTCTCTTTCATCTGCCAAGCTTTCTAACTGCTTCGTCAGCGACTCTTTATCTTCAAGCAGTTTTTTGTGTTCATTGCCGCGCTTGGCTTGCAGAAGTTCTAATTCAGTTTTTGCTTTTTCATATTCAGTGCTGGCGGTTTCCGCTTTGAGCATTGCTTCAAGTTCGCGTTCTTCTAAAGTGACCAAATGCTTTTTAAGCGAAGCCGATTCCATTTGTAAATCTTGCAATTCTTTCGGGTTTTTGACACTGCCGCCATACAAACTAGATTCGGTTTGTTCAATTTTTATTTTTTGCGCTTGCACTTCGGCATCAGCATTTTTCATTTCATGGGAAGCATGATGATTATCTTTTTGAGAGACTTCTACTTTATTTAACGCTTGTTTAAGTTCAGTATCATTTTCGAGCGTTTTTTGAATAGTATCTAGTTGAGAACGCACACGGTCAATTTGGCGGTCAACTTGTTGCAGGCGGAAAAGTCCCAGCGTGGCACTCATAGGTTAATTATACCCGTCACTTTCGCAAATTGCATTTTTTCATGGTATCGCAATTTCTGGTTTTATAAAAAAAGCCGCCGTCTTCGGCGGCTTGAACATGCTATTGAGTTGTAATATTGAAGTAGTTATAGGTGGCTTGGGTGAGACTGACAAATAACGGATTGGTAATATCCCAAATATTTTGCACGGGGTGATAAGTGTAAATAGACAACACGAAATTCCCGCCGGGGGAATACACAATGCCGACATCACTAATGTCATGCACATAGCCATCTCGTGGAGATGTGACATATCCATGTTTGTGCGGTACGAGGGTGCCATCGGGTACACCACCTTGAAGTAGTGAGCCGAGTTTGTCTTGTGCCATGAAGTCAATCAGTAATTGACAAGTAGTTGGATTCATTTTATCTGGAAAAGCCGCCATCAATGCACCGCCTGCGTTTTGGGCGCAATAATATATGTCTGCCAGTAACGCACCCATTTCAGAAGGCGTGGTTTGGGAATAGGCATCTCGTTCCATGAATATATCTGAACGGGAATTGCCAGGTGTGATTTTGTTTGGCAATAGATTCGGCGCGCCTAAATAAAACATACCACCGAGAAATGTGTTTTCTAGCCCAAGCGCTTCCATATCACGTGTGACGATGATAGGTCCATTGAATTGGTCAATTCTTTCTAAGACCAAATCAGTAGCAGAGTTATCAGACCTGCCTAATGTTCTTAAGATGACATCAGCCGTAACCGTATCTAAATTACTTCCTTGATTAATTAAGTAAGAAGCGACCACAGGAACTTTAATCGTACTAGAAGCCGTAAAAGCAATATCAGGCTCAACGGTAATTTCTTGCTTATCATTAATCGCAAAATGAATTTCTTGACCCGTTTGCAAGTCCATCATGTAAAAACCAATCAAACCATCAAAATTTGAGGTGATGATGATTTGTTTGAGCAAAATTTCCAAATTATCAATCGTTGGTCTGGCGGCGGAACTTTGTGCGAAAGAGAGTGCTACCGAACGATTCGTTGGAGACCTTAAAGCATCTGTAATTAATAAAACAGCGCGGTCGAGGTCAAGAGTCTGACCGGGTGCACCGGGCAGGAATGAGGTCCCGCCTGGAATCGGTTGAGCGGGAGCAGGCGGCTTATCATAACGAGAAGCGATTTCGTTTTGTAAAAATTCGCGCAAGCGGTCTTCCGAAATATTTGCACTTAATGGAATTTGAGTCGCAGATGGCACGCGATTCCAAAGATAATCCCAAAACCCACCCCAGAATGAACCGCCCGTGCGAGATAAATCTGCCGCGGCGAGCATCGTTTCCATATCAATTTGAAAGCCGACAGTGCCGGGGTCAATATAAAAACTTGCTTCACCATAATTTGCTTGGATTGGTGTTGTGTAAACTTCTAGCAAACGTTGTGATGCTTGTGCAGGGGAGAGACCATCCACAGGCACGCCCGCAATCGTCATGCCGTTGGGATAATTATTTCGTTGACGACTATATGCAATTAAAGATGTAATCGTAAGAACGAGTGCGCCTGTTAAAAATAAAATAGACGCACCGCGTAAAAGTATATTGGTATTGCGATTTCTCAAACGAACCTCCGATTACAAAAAAGTATAACATACCGAAATTGTACGCTTGTGCTAGAATAAGTATAGAATTAAAACGTCCCGCAGGTTAGTTTATGAATTTTGTGAGTTACATCATAAACCTGCGGGACGGTTGTGCGATGCTTGTAAATTCACTTTCAAAGGATGGACGATGCTTCGTTCAATTTTGATTTACTTTTCCAAAGCAACATGGGCACAAAATCTGATTATGAATTGGGGCTATGCTTGGAAAATCGCCTCTCGTTTTGTGCCAGGCACCAAATTAGAACAGGCTCTGCAAGTAGCGAGCGAACTCAATGCAAAAGGATATGTCACGTCATTAAATCAATTGGGGGAACATACGCACACACCAGATGATGCACAATCGGTGGCTGATGAAATTTATAAAATTTTAGACGCGCTTGGAAAAGAATCAACGCTTAAAACAAACTTATCTATTAAATTAACGCAAATCGGTTTGGGATTAGATGAAACTTTATGCGCTGAAATTTTAGAACGCATTTTAGCGCGCGCCAAAAAGAATAACACGTTCATTCGCATTGACATGGAAGATACGCCTTACACCGATAAAACAATTAACTTAATTTATGCAATGAAAGCCAAAGGCTATGATAATGTCGGGGCGGTGATACAGGCTTACTTGTATCGGTCTGAAGCGGATGTTCGTCGTTTGATAAATGATGCTGTACTTATCAGAATTGTCAAAGGTGCGTATAAAGAACCTGCTGATAAAGCCTATCCACAAAAAGCAGATACGGATGCGAATTACGATTTGCTGACCAAAATTCTTTTTGACGCTTCATTAGACAAACGCTCCAGCCTGAGTGCTGATGGACGCATTCCACCTCTCCCAGCCTTGGCGACGCATGACGAAAAGCGCGTTGCCTTTGCAAAAAGTTATGCAGAAAAAATCGGCTTGCCGAAAAACGGATTTGAATTTCAAATGTTGTATGGCATTCGTCGTGATTTGCAAGAACAATTAATGAACGATGGTTACATTGTGCGTGTGTATATTCCGTTTGGACCGCAATGGTATCCATACTTTATGCGCCGCTTAGCCGAACGCCCTGCTAATGTTTGGTTCTTTGTTTCAAACTTTTTCAGGAAATAAAACTTCCCAGCAAATTTTGTCACCCGCAAGTAAATCTAAATTATCTTTATTTGGTTTTTCGCAAGGTGTCGCATCGAACAATTTTGCAATTTGAAGTGTTGCAGGTGAAAAATAAGCAGTTACTTGACAATGCAAACGACCTTCAGAATCATTACGAGTAAAGATGGCTACATCAGGTGAAACGCTATTTTGAGAAATATACTCTTCAAATGCCTTGCGGATTTGTTCCATCGGTTCATTTGCTGTCATTGCATCACCTAAGTCTAAAGAATGCCATACGTTATTCATATTGTTTCATTATATGATAGTAATTTCTAAATGAGGATTTATGTACCAAATTACTCTACTCTTACACAGTTACACCCGCTGGATTGTATTAATTATTTCGCTTTACACATTATTCATCGTTTGGCGCGGATTTCTCCAAAAGAGTGAATGGACGAAAACCGAAACACTCGCATCCCGCTTATTTGTGTGGGTATTTACTTTGCAATTTATCTTAGGTGCAATTTTATTTTTCATCCCCAGCGGACTTGCTCAAACAGCCATAGATATTATGAGTCAAGATTTTAGTTCAGCCATGAAAACTCGTGACATTCGATTTTTCGGCATGGAACATCCATTACAAATGACAATTGCAATGGCAGTTGTTCATATTGGTGCATCACTCGCTAGAAAAGTGACACCATCTACAAAACAATTTCGCTGGGCTGTGATTTCCTTTACTTTAGGATTATTACTAATCCTTGTGGGCATTCCGTGGTGGCGACCGTTGTTGAGAATTTAAGTAAAAACTCGGAGGTCTTAGACCTCCGAGTTTTTTTTGTTTCAAAAACCTAAAGCCGAATCTAACCCAACCGAAACGCCCTTAATTTTTTGCACATACCGAATAGCGACCAAAGCACCATTCGCAAAAGATTCATAAGAAGTGCTTTGATGATTAATAGAAAAAATCTCGCCTAAATTACTAAATGCAACTTCTTGGTCTGACAACAAGCCTTTCATTCGTAATGAATGTACGCGAACTCCAGATGCTAAACCGCCTCTTGCACCTTTTATAATTTCATTACTCTTTTCTTCTGATTCTTTTCTATGTTTTCCCATGCGCATGGCAGTGGCTAAGGCTGTACCAGATGGGGCATCAGGTTTTGTGTTTTCGTGACGTTCAATAATTTCAGCGGACTCAAAATATGCCGAGGCGATTTCAGCAAAACGCATCATCAACACAGCACCAATAGAAAAATTGGGGACAATCAAACATCCAGCGTCATTTTCACCCCAAAAAGATTTGACCTCTTGAATTCGCTCACTTGTAAAACCAGATGTGCCCACAACAACACTAACACCTTTTTCATGCCACTGCTTGAGATTATCCATCACCACATTTGGATGCGTGCATTCTACAATCACATCAGCACTTATATTTTTTATAGAATCTTCAACTTTTATTCCCTCAAAAGTTTTTCCCACATGAGATGGACTATACACTCCACTTAACTGCATATCACTTGCGTTGAAAACAGCCTTTGCAATCACACTGCCTAAGCGACCCAGTCCACCTGAAACTACTATATTTATCATTGATTTGTTCCTTTATAAAAAATACTAGAGGATGTTTTTTAGATGATATTATGATTGAACTACCTATTCGATACTATTGAGTTGGTTACATTTACAATATATTTTGTCTCTTTTCCTAAACCTAATCGAGAAAGCCAGTTAACTAAATTCATCAAAACTTGTGGGTTTTTTATTGATTTTGCTATTTCTAAGATTTGTCCTTTTGAAGATTTTTGAACATCATAGCCAAATTTATTGATAAATACCATGAGTAATAAATGGAAAGAAATTAATCGATCCCATCTTAATCTTTTTTCACCAGAACATAAGCCATCAAAGAAAGTTAGTATTGGTTTTAAATAATTCTGCCCTTCGTCAGTCTTAAGTCTTTCTTGAAAATCCTCCAAAGATATTACTTTACCTTCTGTAATACATGAATCACAAAGTAAACGTAATTTATCCCTGAAAAGATGATCTTTTTGCCGAAATGTTTCATATTCTAAACCTCTAAATAAATCGACATCTGTTAATACCCATTCGAAAGCTTTAATAAACTTTTGAAATAAAAGTTCTCCTTCTTTTGCGATACGCGAATCAATAAAGATAGCTTCTTGTTCAAATAAACGAATTAATGTAAATAGTGAAATTGTACGATAAGCTGTAGTTGTAAAGTAATAATTAGATTCTGGTTGACTGAAATTTCCATCCATATCAAGCCAACCTTTGTTTTCATTTTGTTGCAGATTCCATAGACGATGATTAAGGCGTTCTGTATCCTCTAGGATTCGACCATGATAACGACCTACCAGCTCTCTAAGCTTTTTTCGCTCAGAGTACTCATGTTCAATTTGAATTTTGTCACGTAGTGCTTTTTTATCAAGAAAGTACTTAAAATAAGCACCTAAAATACCACTTAGAAAACCAACAAGTGCTGAGATTATTATAGATTGAATGGAAGGTTCAAGATTGAGAAAAGTTTCTATCATGTTTAATACCTCATAAATATAAGAATAATTGATTGTTTCCGCCACAGGATATAGACACTGTATAATTAGCTATAACTAGCATTATAAACCTTTCAACATGCAACCTTCAAACCTTCCAACCTCGAAAAACTCTTCCCTCGCCCTTGTGACTGGCTCCGCTCATAGACTTGGCAAAGCCTTTGCCTTATCCCTTGCAAAAATGGGATATTCGATTGCTTTACATTATCGCGGCTCGGCAGATGAAGCCGAAAAAGCTGTGAATGAAATCCGTGCTTTGGGTGTGGATTGCATTCACATCCGTGCCGACTTAACCAAGCCAGAAAAGATTGAATTTTTATTTTCACTGGTAGATGAATTCAAACAACCATTGAAAGTCGTGGTCAATTCTGCGGCAGTGATGAAACCTAGCAAAGTAGATGTACTTGAATTAAAAGATTGGGACTCTGCTATTGATTTAAATCTACGTGCACCATTTTTGATTTCACAGGGTGCCGCCAAACGCATGACGGATGGCGGATTAATTGTCAACATCACCGACATTGGCGCAAACAAAGCATGGAGTCGCTATCCATCTTATACAGTCAGCAAAGCAGGGTTAGAATCGCTGACGAAAATTTTAGCCAGAGCTTTTGCTCCCAACATTCGAGTCAATGCCATTGCGCCAGGGTTAGTTTTGCCATCTGATGTTGTCAATGAAGAAACATGGAATAAACTTGTAGATAAACTTCCACTCAAACGTGCGGCTAGGTTAGATGAACTTACATCTTCTCTCGAATTTCTAATCAAAAACGAGTATATTACTGGTCACACTTTAGTTGTAGATGGTGGCTATTCGTTGATATAACCCGTTGGTCGAGTAAGTCGAGGCGATAGCCGAGGCTGTATCGAGACCAACAGTTAATGAAATAATTTTGTTAATAAAAATTACTTTGAAAACGGGTGGTCTCGATACGTCGCCAAGAACAAGAGCGCGACTACTCGACCACCGAGAAAACTGATAACTGAATACTGATTACCAAAATAAAAATGACTTCAACTAAAACAAAAACCGACCTCCTGTTCTCTGCTCTCTTAATTATCTCCACGCTTTACTATTCCTTCACCTTCATTGATTTTTCCATTCCACCATTTGAAGATGCCGCCATGATAATGCGTTACTCGCAACATCTTGCAAATGGTCACGGCATTGTCTGGAACATCGGCGAAGCACCTGTAGATGGCGCGACTGATTTTCTTTTTATGGTTGCATCTGCCGCGTTAATCAAACTTGGTTTCACAGTGGGGCAGGCTGTGCGTGGCATTGGTTTTGTTTCGCACATTCTCACCATCCTCATCATCTATTTTACAAATCGAAAAATTCATAACGGCAATATTCCCTTTTCTTTTTTAAGCGGATTATATTTTGTCTTCGGCACTGGACTCTCTTATGTCTCTGCCTATTTCGGGACTCCATTCTTCGCCCTCGCCGCCGCTTCAACCTGGACCCTCAGCCTGTTACTGATGAAGCGACAGAATCCTAGCCTGTGGCTGATTCTCGCTTTTTCATTAAGTGGGTTAATCACTGGATTGATTCGCCCCGAAGGAGTCATCCTTGCATGTTTGATGTTGCTTTCTATTATTGTCATGCGCGGATTTAAAAATTCAATTTCAATCATCGTTATTTTTGGAACAACATTCTTATTGCTGGGTGGTTCATACTTTTTATGGCGCTGGGATTACTTCGGTTATCCATTACCGAATCCAT
Organism: Anaerolineales bacterium; assembly: GCA_016789365.1. Lineage (GTDB taxonomy): Bacteria > Chloroflexota > Anaerolineae > Anaerolineales > Villigracilaceae > Villigracilis. Next base: position 12,139 of record JAEURH010000048.1, on the reverse strand, counting down.
TTTATAAAAAAGGTGATGGTGGCTGGAAGTGGGATACCTTCTGGACTTCATTAGGCAATACATTACGATTGTCTCTACCCGTTTTATTTGCATTCATTTATGCCTTTCGTTCTAAAGAGACGACTAAACTTGCACTTGCATATTTGATTCCAATTATCGGTTTTGCTTCTGCATTCGGCTTGGTCTCTGACGAAATGAATTTCGGCGCACGCTTTCAATATGCAACCGTTCCAATTGCATTGATGTCATGGATTCCGCTTGTAGGCAAAATAAATGTTGAAAAGCAGAATCAAGTACAAAGTCAAGAACGAAGCGTGGTTTTTATCTCATTAATTGTTTTATCTGCCACTCTTGTATTTTATTCATGGTATCAAAATTGTCATTTGGCTTTGTATCAACAAACATGTGACCGACCATACGAACGCGATGGACGTTTGGAAATGGCGCGCATGTTAGCGGATTATCGTGACAAGGGTTATGTGATTGCAACAACCGAAGCAGGTTTGTTGCCATATTATTCAGGTTGGACGGCGATTGATACATGGGGCTTGAATGATCAGTTTATTGCGCACAATGGAAAAATAACTGTAGAATATTTAGATAAATACAAACCACATATCATTATGTTCCATGATTATTATTCTCCGCTTGTGCCACCGCGTTTGACCGAAGCGAATTTAGCACAGCGTTGGTTTAGTATGACGATTTTGTTGAAGACATACGCCGAAGAAAATGGATATGTGCTTGCGGCTGTATTTGGTGATAGCCCGTATGACACGCATTATTATTATGTGCGCCCTGATTTTGAAGATAGCAAACGTTTGATTGTGCAGATTTCTAAATTTAGAAATTATTTTTATCCGACGACTGGCAAGCGTTCTATCAATTATGCTGAATATCAAGAACCTTAACCACAGAGGTCACAGAGAACACGGAGAAAATCTTAAAAATCTCTGTGCCCTCTGTGTGCTCTGTGGTAAATCAAAAAGGAGTCAATCATGTCCGAAGTAAATGACCTTACTGAAAAATTAAAATCTGAAGGCGAAAAAATGTTTGCATTTTTTTCTGGACTAACAGAAGAACAATGGACATCTTCAGTCTATACCGAAGGCGAAACATGGACATTACGAAATGTGCTTTCACATTTTGTGACTTCTGAAAAAGGGTTAGTCAAATTGTTTGAACGAATTAGAACAACTGGCGAAGGTGCATCTGACGATTTTTCGATTGATAGATACAATGCTACTCAACAACAAAAGATGAAAGACTTTACTCCTGCTGAATTATTGGAGCAATATAAAGAAGTGCGAGCGAATACAATTGCTTGGGTTTCTGGTTTGAAAGATGAAGAACTTGAAATCAAGGGCAGGCATCCATTTTTAGGTGAGACTATGATGCGTGAAATGATTAAGATGTTATACATTCATCACATGAATCATTACCGTGATGTGAAAAGAACAATGAAATAAGCACTTTACGCATTACGAATTACGTTTTACAAGATTCGTAATGCGTGATGCGTAAAACGTAAAAACCAAACTTATTAAAGGTATTATGTCTCTCTCTCCCTTCAAACTTGAACGATATTTCGCCAAATACGAATTCAATACAGAATTTACTTTGTGTTCTTCCGATTGTGAAGCCATGCCAATTTCTGAATTACTTTCTTTTGAAGAAGGCGCATCAGAGAAATTTCAAAATGTTTGGCTTGGATATACTGAATCGTTAGGTAGCCCATCACTGCGCAATGAGATTGCAAACATTTACGACAAAATGAATGCTGATGATGTGCTGACTTTTGCAGGCGCGGAAGAAGCGATTTATCTGTTCATGCACGCGGCTTTGAAGAAAAATGACCACGTCATTGTGCATACGCCACATTATCAATCGTTGAGCGAAGTGGCAAAATCAATTGGCTGTGAAATTTGCAATTGGCAAGCCCGTGAAGAAAACGGCTGGAGATTGGATTTGGACGAATTGAAAAGTCAGATTCAATTGAATACCAAAGCCATCATCATCAACACACCGCATAATCCCACTGGATATTTAATGTCTCGTACAGATTTTGAAGCGGTTAATAAAATTGCTCAAGAAAAAAATATTTTGTTGTTTTCAGACGAAGTTTATCGAGAATCAGAATATGATGTGACTCAACGTCTGCCCGCCGCATGTGACATTAACGAAAATGCCGTTTCATTAGGTGTGACTTCAAAAACGTATGGATTGGCAGGTTTACGAATCGGTTGGGTTGCGACGAAGAATAAAAAAATCTATGATGCTATGGCAGGGTTAAAAGATTACACAACTATTTGTAATTCTGCGCCGAGTGAATTTCTTGCGGAAGTTGCACTTCGTCATAGAGAAAAACTTATTTCTCGCAATGTTGGAATTATTAAAAGTAACCTCGAAATCATGGATGAGTTTTTTACGAATTACGCATCACGTTTTACATGGGTTCGTCCACAAGCAGGTTCCATGGGATTTCCAAAATTATTAAAAGGAAATGTCGAAGAATTTTGTGATGACTTGGTCAAGAAGGCAGGGGTTTTGCTTTTACCTGCTTCTATGTATAGCGAAGAGGGTAATAATTTTCGCTTAGGTCTTGGCAGAAAAAATCTCCCACAGGCTGTGGAGCGGTTGGAAGAATATCTTGGTGCTATGAAGGAATAGAATGATTAAAGAAATATATTTAGTTTATTTATTTGTATTTCAGTTTTTAAGAAAAAACTTTTTAATTGTTGTTCCTGCTTATTTATTTTCAGGCTTATTAATTCTTTCTACACAAGTTAAATTGGAAAATCAGAGTTTTGAATTCTTTATAATAAGAATCCCCTTATTTTTTATATTATTCCTGCTAATAATTTTAGTCATAACTGTTATGTATGTTCGCGTTGTTTTGTCTGGTAGCTTTTTTGATGCTTGGCAAGTATATGTTAAGACTTATGAAAAAGTACTGTATTTGCCCTTTTTTGCTTTTATTGAATTTGTATTAATTGGCATTTTACTAGGTGTAATTTCTCTGGTTTTACCAGATTTTCCTATACTAATTGTTGTATGGATAAATTCTATAATTATTGTAATACTTCTATTTTTTGGGATATTTCAAAAAATCTGCTTTATTGATAAACCACTTTATAAATCACTATCAGATGGTTTTATTAGTTTTTATTCCAATAAAGTTTTTTATTTAATTATCTTCATATTAAACACCCTCTTATCTTATTCAATACTATTTCTTCCTAGTCTCATGTTTTATTTTTTGGCTCCGATGGTGATGACATTTGATATGCTTGTTTTATTTTATACCTTTCTTTACAAGGATAAAATTACACACCTTCAATAAATTAAAAATTGTAAATCGAAAATTACCCAATGCTAAAACTTTCCAAACCCCTCACACTCCTGCTCGCCTCCTTGACCTACCTCCTCGGCTCAAGCATCCCAGCTTATCTTGGTGAAACATTTCAAGCGACACCATTTATATTGGGATTCATCATCATTCTATTTGCACAACTGAGCATGAACTTTTTATCTGAAACATTTCGTCCGCACAATGAACCGTTGATAGAAAATGAATCACCAGCCAAAATAGAAACGCTGAGAAACAATTTACTTTACATTTCAATCGGTTTAATTTCGGCATCTATCACACTCACATATTTACTATTTACCAATTACCAAATTCAACTTGTTCCTTTTTTCTTATTACTTGTTACTACTATCTTATATTCCACACCGCCATTTCGCCTTGTCAATCGCGGCTTTGGCGAATTAACTCTTGCCATTCAAATTGCTTACATCATTCCATCTATCGGTTTTGTTTTGCAAGCAAATGAAACGCATCGTTTGCTAACCATCTTAATAATTCCGCTCACGGCATTGGGGCTGGCTTATTTTCTAATTCTTAACTTCCCAACTTTTACAGACGATGAAAAATATCAACGTGGCACTATGCTTCGTTTGTTCACGTGGCAACGCGCCGTGCCGATTCATCACAGCCTCATCATCTTTGCTTATTTTGTTTTTGCACTCGCACCAACCTTTGGTTTTTCATTCAACTTAATTTGGCCCGCATTTCTCACACTTCCATTTGCGGTTTTTCAAATTGTCCAAGTCCGCGCGATTGCAAATGGAAACCCACCCAATTGGAGATTACTCACATCCACTGCTTTGATCGTATTTGGATTGACGGCATATTTCTTGACTTTAACTTTTTGGTTGAGATGATATGCCTGAATTTTTAACATTGCTTCCACCAGATGAAGCGCGTGAAAAATTACTTTCGCATCTTTCTACACGGATAGTTGATTCTGAATCTGTGAGCGTGGATTTATCTTTGGGCAGAGTCACTGCACAAGATATTTTCGCTCCACATCCATTGCCTGAATTTTCACGAAGCACAGTAGATGGTTACGCCGTCAAATCAAAAGACACATTCGGCGCAACAGATTCATTACCTGCATACTTAAACTTAATCGGCGAAGTGCCAATGGGTGAGGAACCATCTTTTGAAATTGAATCTGGTCAATGTGCATTGATTCACACTGGTGGCATGTTACCCAAAAATGCAGATGCTGTTGTCATGTTGGAATACACACAAATTGCACAAAAAAATGAAATTGAAATTTTCAAATCCGTTGCGGATGGGGAAAATGTTATAAAAATTGGAGAAGATGTAGTCCAAAATCAATTGGTGATTCCAAAAGGTACATTGATTCGCCCTGCTGGAATTGGTGGTTTGATGGCTTTGGGCATCATGTCTTTGCGTGTAGCCAGTTTAGTGAAAGTGGGTATTATTTCAACAGGTGATGAAGTGATTGAACCAAGTCAAAAACCAAAGATGGGGCAAGTCAGAGACATCAACTCATATACACTGTCTGCACTGATTCACAAAAGTGGGGGACAAGCAAAAAGATATGGGATTATCAGCGACCGATTTGAGGCGTTGAAAGAAGCGGCGCTGAAAGCGCTATCTGAATGTGACGTAGTTATCATCACGGCTGGCTCATCTGCATCCACAAGAGATTTAACTGCCGAAGTAATTAATCAATTAGGAAGCCCAGGCGTTTTGGTACACGGCATTAACACGCGCCCCGGCAAGCCAACCATTTTGGGCGTGTGCAACGGCAAAGCGGTGATTGGATTGCCCGGCAACCCTGTGAGCGCGTTAGTGAACGGATATTTGTTTGTAGTGCCAGTGATTGAAAAATTATTGGGCGTTTTGCCAAAACCAAAAGCAAGCGTGCAAGCAAAGTTGACTGTGAATTTATCGTCGCAAGCGGGGAGAGAAGATTGGTTTCCTGTTAAGTTAATTCCCTCACCCCCAACCCCTCTCCCATTGGGAGAGGGGCGAAGGGGTGAGGGGTATGAAGCCGAACCTATATTTGGAAAAAGTAATTTGATTTTTTCTTTGGCTTCAGCAGATGGCTTGTTGAAAATTCACGCCGATGCAACAGGTTACTCGGCTGGTGAAATTGTGGAAGTGATGTTGATTTAGTAGGGGCGAGGTTATCTCGCCCAGGTGAATAGGTGAGAACATGGAATGGAAACAAGATAACTACCTGATTTCAGATGACGATGCAATCTTAGATGTTGATACGATTTGTGATTTTCTTTCACAGGCATATTGGGCGAATAAACGTCCGCGTGATGTGATTGAAAGGTCACTACAACATTCTTTGAATTTTGGAGTGTATGACCAACAGAATAGACAAAAACAAATCGGCTTTGCGCGCGTGGTAACGGATTATTCTACTTTTGCATATTTGTGTGATGTTGTTATCCATGAAGATTATCGCGGACGCGCTTTGGGTAAATGGATGATGGAATGTGTAATGGCTCACCCTGAATTGCAAAATCTCAAACGCTGGTGTTTGCTCACCAAAGATGCGCATGGACTTTATAAACAATTTGGATTTAGAGAATTAGATGACCCATCAAGATGGATGGAGATAATTAATTCTGATTTGTAGTTTTATGAACTACGATTGGCTATATCCTTTTATATGTTTTCGCTTCTTGCACTGGCTACCCAATCTGTACCTGTAACGCCATGTTGTCCTAGTATTAAACTCAACTGTGCGGCATGTTCTTGAACATGTCGCATACAGTACAACTGAAGTTCCAAGAAACTAGGTTCCATCCAATCGAATACCAAAATTTCTCCCGCTCTTTCATCTGTTAACGATTCGATTGTGGTTTGACATTTCTTACGGCAAGCATCCAAATACTCAACGACTTGTTTCTTTGTATAGGGTTGCTCAGGCAACGCTCCAACAATAAAAGGAGCGGGTGGCTTAAAACCTTTTGTGACACCTTCCAGAAATTGGTCCAGCCATTTCAGTGTGTGATAGGAGACAAACCAAAACTGACCAAACCGTTCATCTTCTGAATCTTTATACACCTCAACAGTCCAGAGATGCTCAGGGCAGAGATGTATAGCATCAGCCAGCATATCAATCGCGGCTCCAAATTGTTTCCAAGTGCTCCTTCTCCAATCAACGCTCATTTTATATCTCCTATAATATATTTAATTAATAGAATATGGAAACTTCATATAGGAAGTAATACCTATTTTTCAGTTTGCCATAATATTCGGTCTATCGGTCCATCTTTGGACTTTGACTTTATATACTCATAAGACTGACTCACAATTTGCTCAAGGACTTTCAAATCAACATCACTAAGCCGTTTGATATAGAGACAATATCCAGTAATGGTATGTTTTCCAAGTTTAGTTAACAATTTAGAATAACGTGTTGTACCATCCATTAGATAAACGGTGATTTTCCCTTTTCTTGGATGAAAGCCAATCACAAGAGCGTCGCCTTCACGTCCGCTATCATATTTGTAATGATAGGAATCAAACGCGATAGTGCCTTCATTCGTTAGCTTTGGTTTGTGACCACTGATTCGTTGCATCATTTTAAGCAGTACTTCACTATCTTTTATAGTTTGTTCATCATTGAGTGAATCAATATAGTCTTTGACTGAAATATCTTTTTGGGTGGACTTATTTTTATCTGCCATAACTCAATCACTCTCTGAATATTTCTTATAATGTAACGCAACAGCCCCTGAGCCAAATGTTTTTGACCCAACAAGATTTAATTTAAGGTTTTCGACTGAATCAAACAAGCGTGGACCTTTCCCTGCAATGACAGGATGATAGACAAGGTGATATTCGTCGATGAGATTCCATCCCGCAACTTGCGATGCGATATTCAGTGAGCCGATGGCAATATCTTTCCCTGGCTGTTCTTTTAACTTCAGAATTTCTTCTCGAAGATTTGAGTGGAGCAGTGTTGTGTTATTCCATTCTACGTTTTTCATCGTCGTTGAAAAGACAATCTTTGGGATGGCATCGAATGCACGCGCGAATTCGTTGATCACTTCCGTTTCTGATCCATTGACTGCTACATCATGCCAGTACGGATACATCAGGTGATAGGTCTCGCGTCCGAAAATGTGAACGCCTGAATCATGCAGAAGCTCGGTGAAGTACTCATGCAGTTCGTCGTCGGCGATTCCCGATTCGTGTCCACAGTAGCCGTCAATCGTGATGTTGATTCCAAAGGTAACTTTTCTCATGGGAATTCTCCTTCATGAGATTGTAGAACTTATGTTCTTTTTCGTCAAGATGGAAATACGCAAGCTAGAATTTTGAAATCCCCAATTCTTATACAATAAACTATTTTTTCAATTTTCTCATTTTCTCAATTTCATTCACAAGTTCTTCAACGGTCATGTTGGCAAAAATTTCTTCTCGTTCTTTTGTGTAATCCCCGAACCCTTGTGTGAATTGTTTGAGAAAGCGGACAGCATCTACTACACCTAATTCTTTATAAAGTAGGCTGATGGCTTGTTGATTGATTTCAACTAATGGTCTTGTATCTGTAATCATTTTTCTATCTCCTGAATTAAATCAACAGGGTTAATCATTTTTAATTTTAAGTCATTTATCTTTTTAGCATTTCGTAACAATTTATCATCACAAGTACAGAAATAATCAGCATTTCCTTTTTCTGCTAAGGCAATATGGAGTGCGTCCAAAGGCTTAATTCCGAAAGCAGTTAATTTTACTGCTCGCTCTGTTTCTTTTGGCAAAACTTTGATGGTTTCTTTAGCATTTGCTAAAACAGCCAATGAATGTTCTTTTCGTGTTGGGATTGGACTCTGCTCTGTTTCGTAAAACAATGCTTCCGATGATATTAATTCTACTTGTTCATTTTCACAGTAAGCAATGATGCCAAGAACTGCTTCTGACTCCAAAGCAATTCGCACTTGATTTGGAGTATCAAGTGGTCTTTGAATGGCACACAAGTCAAGATAAATTTTCACAAGATTATTTTAGCACTTTTATTTTTGATATAAATAAGAGCTTTAAGCATGAGTGTTTTCTAAATCATCCAGTTCTGAGGCAAGCGGAAACACCTTGTAACGATTCAAACTGAGCAAAAACTCAACCCTAGACATGCCTGCTAGTTCAGAAGCTCGCCCCGAAGAAAGCCTACCCATTTCAAATAACTTGACCGCCGCTAACATGCGGATTTCACGCCCAAAAGATTCAGCATCCGTCTTTTCGGCAAGAAGCACCTTCTCTGGAATTTCAATTGTGATTTGTTGGAGAGTCATGTTTACTCCTTTTTCAACCACTAATTTTACACTAACAGACCTGACATATCCTTTATAGATGTTGGTAAATCATATCCTTGACCACGAAACAGCAATATTTGCGTGTAGGCAAACGAGCGAGAACTCCTTATTTCAGCCAATGCTGATTCATGTCCGCAGTAGCCGTCTATCGTTATGTTGATTCCAAAAGTAACTTTTCTCATGGGATTTCTCCTTCACGAGATTGTAGAACTTGTGTTCTGTTTCGTCACGATAGAAATAAACTAGAACTTGTCTCAAAGATACACTTGCTGGGCAAAATCCCCAAATTTGCGAGGGAAATTCAGTGGTTTAAGGCATTTTAACCATTTTTGAGATAACTTCTAATTTTGTTAGAGACCTGACATGCCTCCGCGAAAGCCTGATAAATCAAACCTTTGACCACACAATCGTTTTAGTTGAGGACGGAGTTTGTAAGAAATGTTAGGTCTTAATTGTTACTAATTTGGGTTTAAAGAATTGGAAGATTTTTTTAGGTGGATGGATATATTTAATCCGATTGTAACTCCCAATAACCTTTTGAATAAACTACTAAATACTTTATTCGGGAAGGAATGTCCTCGTAAATCTGCGTATCTTGAATGGGCTCCAAGTATACGAACTGCATATCATCTGTAATAGCAGTAATGCCGCCAAAGAGTTGTAACATCTCTTCATGATTGGGCTTCATAAAGAGTAATTCAATCCTGCTTAAATTACTCATCACAGCAAGTACGTCACTATACATTCCACTGAGTACTTGCCCAGAAGAAATTTTTCTAGCAGCACTCATTGGCAAAATAGATAATTCCCATTTGCAATCAGGTGACACATCTTCTATCCTAAGCATCTCGGTGTGTGGTGGAGAATCATAATCTTCGTAAAGTATTGGGGGGTCTAGTATTATGGTTTCTTCCCGATTTGGTAAACCTTGAAATTGATTAATATATTGATATTGATCATCAAAGTGATCTGTGATTACTACCTTGGTCGGCATGTAGGGAATATTTTGTCCTTTTGCTGAAAGAATTAAGGAGTAACCGCAATTTTCCACTTTTAAATGTACGAGAGCCATTCCAGTGTCTTTTTGTATGGGCCATGTGGTTGGTCCTTGTCCACTAAAATGAATCCCATCTATGTTTGATCTACTAAAAGGGGATTGTTCTGTTGCAATTATTAGAGGTGTGTTTATATCAGGTTGTTCGGGTGTTACTATACTATCTGGTACACAGGAAACCAAGATAAACACAATAATCACAACTATACTGATTGATTTCGTTTTCATTTTCTCCTTACCTTTGCAAAGCGTTTTTTTAATTGAATCGCCATTTTGCGGTGATTACTCCGGGTATATTTAACTCAATAATAAAATATTGTGCGCCGGAAAAACTTCCACCTTTATAAACTTGCTCGGAATATGTATCTTTATTCTCTAAAACGACATCTTGTTGGTAAACATTATTCCAAGTGTATATATTTCCTTTGTCATCTTTAAGGGTAACATTAATGCTTTCATTGAAATTGAAGAAAAGTGTTTTACCAGTATTGTTTATGAAAATGAAATTTATATTCATTACATCGCTAAATCGAAAATCAATGCTTGAAAGTTGTACACTTAAACCATTGCTAGTCCAAGTTTCACCTACAGGCAAAATACTATTTGGGTCTGTATCAATTGATATGTTTTGAGGCACTAAAGTATCAGTAGGAATAATTGGTTGAGGGGTATTGGAAGGTTGCTGTACATTAATTGGTAGAGATGTAGAGGTAAAGTAAGGCGTGTCAGTAACTTTTGAGGGAAAATTTTGTTCATTCACATATGCCGACATTGTAATGTCTAAAGTTTTTTGGAGAATTGTATTTTGCATTAAGAAATATCCGCCTATCAATGCGACGAGAATGCCCCCAATTGCAGTAATAATTGCCACTAAAATGAGAGTTTTTGATGAGGGTTGCATATTGCCTCCATAAGACTATGCTTTATAAGACGCTATCGATTATATAGCATTATAAACCTTTCAAACCTTCCAACTTTCAACTTGAAACCCAATCACCAAATATCCCCAACCGTAAACCCATTTGGATACGGGTCACTTGAGTCAACTACAAACTGATTGATTCCCGTAATCCATGCCGTGCCGCCGATGGTGGGCACAACGGCTTTATATTTCCCAACTTGTGTTTCTTCAACTAATCTTCCAGTAAATAAAGTTCCCAAAATCCCTTCGTGATAGAAATCTTGATTCAATCCTAATTCACCTTTGGCATACATCACTGCCATTTTTGCACACGTGCCTGTTCCGCAAGGGGAGCGGTCAATCACGCCTGTCCATGTGGATGGTTTGTTCCAATCCAGTTTTCCTGTGGAAACGGTCACTACATTTTTTCGATGTGCTTTCGGATTGGTTGGTGATGTAGAAAGTTGACCAATGGTGGGTCCAGTAATTTCTGGGTTATCAGGATGAGTCACAGGATATTGTTCAGCAGTTGCGGTTTTTATCATCTCAGTTATCCGCGTAATATCTTTTCCCTCGTCAGCACTCAACTTCAAACCAAATTGCGAAGCGTCTGCAATCGCATAAAACATCCCGCCCCAAGCCACATCCACTTTCACTGTGCCAAGTGTTGGAACTTCAACATCAATATCTAAATGCACTGCAAACGATGGAACATTCTTAAATGTGATTTGTGTGACTTTGCCATTTTGACATTGCGCTTCAATTTGAACTAAACCCGCAGGCGCTTCAAGCGTGAACGTGGTAACTGGTTCTTGCATCTTCAACATTCCCAACTCTAGAAGCGTTGTGGCTACGCAAATTGTGTTCGTGCCAGACATAGGCGGATATTCCGTTTGTTCCATGATGATAAAACCTGCATCGGCTTGCGGGTGAGTTGGCGGAAGAATCACATTGCAACACAAAGCGGGGTAACCACGCGGCTCGCGTAACATTCTCAGACGAATGTCATCATGATGCTTTTCAAAATATTTCATCTTCTCAAACATCGTTTTGCCTGGCACATCCAATACGCCACCCGTGATAACGCGACCTGGCTCGCCGCAGGCGTGCAGGTCAATGGCTGTGATCATGTTGTTGAGATTCATAAGGGTTCCTTTTAATCTAATCCCGTAGGGGTGATAGGATTATAGAGCAAACAGGATGAATTGATAAATCCCAGAGGGATGACATGGGGTTTTATTATGACACCCCTTCGGGGTTGTAATTTCTTTTGTTTACAATTTCTATAATCATTTGACCCCTACGGGGTCGAGCTTAAAATGGATTTTCATCATCTTTCATTGAATTCATATCTAAATCATCATCGTCAAAATCTTCTTCGTTGAAGTCTTCATCATCACTAACCCAATCATTTTCGCTCATCCAGTCAATCACTGTGCCGCCACTTTCTGGGTAAAACGGTGTGACAAGATAATTCATGCCGTGCTCCCATGTGACACGAAAATCTTTAACTAAAAATTTTTTGCCTG
>JAEURH010000047.1 GCA_016789365.1 Anaerolineales bacterium | reverse complement strand
ATGTAGGGAGTAGCCGCCTAAGTATGGGGATAGGGTCAGCCAGTCGTCAAGACGGAGCAAACGCTCTCGGTTGGCTGTATGTGTGTAAGCAAAACACCATTGGCGAGACTACCACGATATCTATCGTGGGGTCTCGTTTTTTGTTGCCCCACCAAAAATTATAAGGAGTTTATTGTATGGTTATGGAAGAATCAATTTGGTTGTGGGTAGGTTTTAACGTATTTGTTTTATTCTTACTCGCGTTAGATTTGGGTGTGTTTCATCGTAAAGCACACGCAGTTTCAATGAAAGAAGCGCTGACTTGGAGCATCGTTTGGATTACGCTTTCCCTATTATTTAACTTAGTGATTTATTTATATTGGGATGTAATGGTGCCGAACAGCAGTTATACAAATGGCGAAGCGGCATTAGCGTTTCTAACAGGTTACTTAATTGAAAAATCATTAAGTGTAGATAATATCTTTGTTTTTATTTTGATATTTTCTTATTTTGCAGTGCCAGCGGCGTATCAACATCGCGTTTTGTTTTGGGGTATTTTAGGCGCGCTCATTATGCGTGGCACATTAATTTTAGTGGGCAGTGTTTTGCTCGAAACCTTCCACTGGATTATTTATGTGTTCGGCGCATTTTTGGTATTTACAGGTATTCGCATGGCGCGCCAACAAGAAGAAGAATTGAACCCTGATGAAAACCCAGTGGTGAAATTTTTTAGGCGATTTATGCCCGTGACTGAAAATTATGAGGATGATAAATTCTTCATTCGCCGTGCTGGACGATTATTTGCCACGCCTCTTTTCTTGGTTCTGCTTGTTATTGAGTCAACTGACTTGGTCTTTGCCGTAGACTCTATCCCTGCTATTTTTGCCATCACGCGTGACCCATTCATTGTTTACACCTCAAATGTGTGTGCCATTTTAGGCTTGCGCGCTTTGTACTTTTTGCTCGCCAATGTGATGCACCAATTTGAATATCTCAAACTTGGCTTGGCAGTGGTACTTTCATTCATCGGCGTTAAGATGTTGTTGATAGATTTGGTTAAAATTCCAGTGGGTGTTTCATTGACTGTGGTTGCCAGTGTGTTGACTATTTCAATCATCGCTTCCATTATCAAAACCCGCCGAGAAGCAAGACAAAAAGTTCGCGAACGCGCGAAGGCGTAATAAATTAATAAGGTTGATTAGACATCGGAAGTCTTGAAGACTTCCGATGTCTTTTTTTTACATATACTTCTCTAACCTCCCTCTTGACAAATACTTAATTAAGTCATAAAGTTAAGCCCGCTTAACTAAAAAGGTGACTTAACTATGTCTAAACAAATCAATCAATCTCTACGTGAGTGGATGGATATTTTCATGCACCGCTCTATGCGTGGCTGGAGTCAATATGCCAAATCAACTGGATTATCTATGCCACAATTTAGTATCTTAATGCAATTGCATCATAAAGGTCCATGTGGCATGTCACAAATCAGTGAGCGTTTTGATATTTCCAATGCAGCGGCGAGTCAATTGGCAGAAAAACTCGTCCAAAGCGAATACATCGAACGTGCCGAAGACCCAAATGACCGCCGCGCCAAAGTTTTACAACTGACCTTCAAAGGCAAAGACTTAATCAATGCTGGTGTTGAAGAACGCTATCGTTGGTTAGACGAATTGGTGAAAAAACTTTCTGCTGATGAAAAATCAAAAGTGCATGAAGGGTTAAGTATTCTCACAGAAGTGGCGAGGAAGATGGAGAACAGTAATCAGTAATCAGTTATCGGTTTACAAAAGATTTACTAACTTTTCACATAAATTCTCCATAATTCTTGATTATTAATAAAACCCCGTTGGTCGAGTAGGGATGAGTGAAACGAAACCTGTATCGAGACCAAAAGTAGAATAAAAAAATAAAATTTTCTCAATACCTGTGGTCTCGATATGTTGCTAATTATCATTCACAACTACTCGACCACCGAATATATATAAAAGGACACACATGCAAGCAACTCAATTTCGTAGAGCGACTCAACGTCGCACGCAAGAACCACGAGCGCGTGGTGCTATTGGACGTGCCATTCGTTATTTGTTTAATTACAAATGGAATGCCGCGCTTCCATACTTATTTCTAATTGTTGCTACACTTTCACAGTTAGCAGTTCCACGCATGGTGCGGAATATTATTGATGCCGTCACTAGCGGATATATTGCCAATCAAATTTTAGATGCACTAGACAAAATCCCTGCACAATTTGTCGGAGCCGCATTGCCGCAGATTCTCGAAGCCACAGGCAAAGATTCTGCTCTGACTCTTGACCAACTCAAAGCGGCGTTAGAAGCGGATGTTTCATCTGCTCCACAGACATTAATCAATGCCATCGTCTTGATTGTCATCTTCGCAGTCTTGCGTGGAGTCTTCGCATTTTTACAAGCCTATTGGGCAGAAAAAAATTCGCAAGCAGTGGCGTATGATTTAAGAAATGATTTGTATGCAAAGATTCAACGTTTATCTTTTTCGTATCACGATAAAAATCAAACGGGTCAATTGATGATTCGCGCCACCGATGATGTGGAAAAAGTTCGTTTGTTTATTGGGCAAGGACTTGTGCAACTGGTTGGTTCTATTATTTTGTTAGCAGGCACATTGATTATTTTATTTTCAACCAATGTAAAACTTGCATTTACTTCATTACCAATTTTGCCAATTGCATTGGTTTTATTTTTAGTGTTCGGTGGTTTGGCACAACCATTGTTTATGAAAGTGCAAGAAAAACTTTCCGCGCTGAATACAGTGTTGCAAGAAAATTTAGCAGGCATCAAAGTTATCAAAGCATTCACGCGCGAAAAAGAACAACAAAAAAGATTCAAAGATTCTGCTGATGAAGCCATGCAACAATCCATTGTTGTGGCGCGTTTGTTTACATTTTTATTCCCATTGATTTTTATGGTTGCAAATATGGGACAAGTCGCCATCTTAAATGTTGGCGGCAAAGAAATTATCGCAGGCGCATTGAGTTTGGGTGAATGGCAAGAGTTTTCGCTGTATTTGCTTTATTTATTTATTCCAATTGCGCAACTCGGATTCATCATCACACAATTGGGTCAAGCCTCTGCATCTGCTTCACGTATTTTTGAAATCATTGATGCAAAATCTGACATCATTGATAAACCCAATGCAATCAAACTTCCACAAGTAAAAGGTGATGTGAAGTTTGATAATGTCACCTTCCGTTATTTTGGTGGTGGCGAGCCTGTCTTATCAAACGTTTCATTTGAAGCAAAATCTGGTGAAACGATTGCATTGCTCGGCGCAACAGGTTCAGGAAAAACAACCATTATCAATTTACTTCCACGTTTTTATGACCCCAGTGAAGGTCAAATCACAATTGATGGACATGAACTTCGTGATGTGACTCTTGACTCGCTTCGTTCACAAATCGGAATTGTTTTGCAAGAAACAACTTTGTTCAGCGGAACGATTCGTGAAAACATCGCATTTGGTAAACCTGATGCAAAAGATGAAGAAATTATCGCCGCCGCACAAGCCGCACAAGCGCATGATTTTATTTCATCATTCCCTGAAAAATATAATACGCACGTTGGCGAACGCGGCACAACATTATCTGGCGGACAAAAACAACGCGTTGCCATCGCACGCGCTTTGTTATTAAATCCGAAAATTTTAATTCTTGATGACTCAACATCATCCGTTGACCTTGCAACCGAAGCCGCGCTTCAAAGTGCTTTAGATGTTTTGATGAAAGGTCGCACATCGTTTGTGATTGCACAACGCATTAGCACTGTCATGAATGCGGACAAAATTTTAGTCCTTGATAAAGGCAAAGTAGTTGCTGAAGGAAAGCATAAAGAACTTATGGAAGATAGTCCGATTTACGCAGAAATTTATAATTCGCAAATATTGGTAAACGAACATGAAAACAAAAAATATTAATATATACACCCGTCATTGCGAGGAGTGCTTTAGCACGGCGAAGCAATCTCATAATAATGTTGGGGATTGCTTCGCCGCAACGAACAAAAGCGTGGCTCGCAATGACATAAATATCGCAGGCGGTGCACAATGATGCGCATGGATTTGCTCAAACAAGAAACACTCAAACCACAAAATGTGTGGAACACCCTCGCACGCTTTGGCAAATACTTCGGAAAATTTTGGTATGTCTTAGTCCTTGCTTTAATTTTGATTATCGTTTCAACATGGACTCAAGTGACATCACCAAGATTAACAGGACAAGCCACTGATTGTTTCCTCGTTCCAAACGGAGTGAGTTCTTTCGCTTCTTTCTTCGGGACAACTGATACTGAATCCCAAACATCTACTTCATCTTGTTGGCTTTTTGAAGACCCTGCTACCTTAACAGGCACTCCCAAAATTATCGCCACTATGTACCAATTCAATGACTTTCCAATCATTGACCCTTCCACTGCAACATCAGATGAACGGATTGCAGGCTTATGGCGATTAATTGTCATTATGATAATTTTGTTCGTAATAGGCGCACTCTTAACTGGTTCATTATTCTTCGTCATGTCATGGACAGGTCAACATGTGCTTCGTGAATTGAAAATTGATTTATTCAATCACTTACACAAACTTTCATTGAGTTATTATGCCGAACACGAAGCAGGTGATTTAATGAGTCGCATCACCAACGATACCTCTGCGATTGAACAAGCCTTTTCATTTGCTTTGATTCAGTTACTCAGCGGCATCTTATTAATTGCATGGACGGCTTATAGCATGATTCGCGATAGCTTGCCGTTTGCATTGCTTTCCTTAGCGATTGCACCTGTCATGTTCTATGTGACATATTATTTCTCTATGCAAGCACGCAAAGCATTCCGTGTGGCAAGAGAAGAGATTGGCTCAGTCAATGCTGAATTGCAAGAGACCATTTCCGCAGTGCGTGAAGTACAAGCCTTCAACCGTGCTGACGAAAACATTGAAAACTTCAAAGAGGTCAATGCCGCGAATCGTGATGCCAATATTCGTGCCGTTTCGTTTACATCCGCATTAGCACCAGCACTTGAAGCGTTATCTTATGTCGCTTTGGGAATTGTTGTCGGTGTTGGTGGTTGGATTTTATTAAGTGGTGGCGAATTTATGGGAAGTGTCGTCACACTTGGTTTGGTTGTAACTTTTCTTCAATATGTTCAACGTTTCAACCAGCCCATTCAACAAATCGCCGTCTTGTGGACGAACATCCAAAATGCAATTGCAGGTGGCGAAAGAATCTTCAGCATTTTAGATGAACAACCTGCCATTGCAGATAAAGATAATGCCAAAGAAATGAAAGAAATCAAAGGTTTGGTTGAATTTGATAATGTATCCCATGAATATGAAGATGGTGTACCTGTTTTGAAAGGTGTTTCTTTCACTGCACAACCTGGCGAAACTTTTGCAATCGTTGGTCCAACAGGTGCAGGCAAAACCACGATTATCAATTTACTTCCCCGCTTCTACGATGTGACCGAAGGCTCTGTCAAAATTGATGGTGTGGATGTGAGAGATGTAAAAGCCGAATCAATTCGTAAACAAGTTGGTATCGTTTTACAAGATACATTCTTATTCAGCACCACTGTGATGGAAAATGTGCGCTTTGGTAAACCTGATGCAACTGACGAAGAAGTGATGGCGGCGATTAAATTAGCCAATGCCGATTCATTCATTGAACGTTTGCCAGAAAAATATCAAACTGTTTTGGGTGAACGTGGTTCTGGTTTATCACAAGGTCAACGCCAATTATTGTCCATTGCTCGTGCGGCATTAGCAGACCCAAGAATTCTCATTTTGGATGAAGCCACTTCATCTGTTGATACAAGAACAGAACGCCTTATTCAAAAAGCCTTTGATGGATTACTCCGCGGACGCACTTCTTTTGTCATTGCGCATCGTTTATCCACCATTCGCAATGCAGACCAAATTCTCGTTTTGAAAGATGGTCAAATTATCGAGCGTGGCAAACATAATGAACTGCTTAACAAAAAAGGTTTTTATTACGAGTTATACATGAGTCAGTTTAAAAAGCAAGAAGAAATAGAAGAAGTAGTAGTTGCATAAAACACGTAGGGGCGAGATGACCTCGCCCCTACAATATATTCAACAACTTCGTTGTATCTTCTAAAATTTCATCTGCGCCCATTTTTCTTAATTCAGGTTCTTCGCCAAAGCCACATAGCACACCAACTGTTTGTGCGCCAGCGGATTTGCCAGCACGGATATCTACAGTGGTGTCTCCAATCATTAAACAATTTTCTGGAGGGACGTTCATCTTTTCAGCTGCAAGAAATATAGGGTCTGGATATGGTTTTGTATATTTGGCAGATAAACCTGTGACGATGACATCAAAATATTTGGCTAAATCAAACTTTTCGAGGAATGCCATGTTGGTTTTTTCGTCCCTGGCACTGACTATTGCCATCGGATAACGTCCGTGCAACTGTTTGAGCATGGCATCTACACCGGGTACGAGCAGAAATTCTTTATCGGAATGCTGTCGGTGTTGACTAAGCCAGTTGATAACAGCAACCATTTGACGGTCAAGATGAAGCGTATCTGCTATTCCTAATAGTGCATTGCCGGGGGATTCCATCCACATCACCAAACGGCGAGCAGAATGTTCTGGGTTTTTGAAGAGAAAACGAGGAAAAAACTTAGAAAATCTTTGGGTATATAGGTTATCGCTGTCGCTGAGTGTGCCATCTACGTCAAAGCACAAGGCTTTTATTTTTGGTACATTTAGGGGCATGGATTAATTGTACCAAAGGGGCTATACTTGCAGAGGAAATATTGATTGGGTTTATGGCGACAGAAGCGCGAATGCGCACCTTACTTGAGTTACTTGTTAAAGTTAGCCGTGAAGTTGCTACTGTGTTAGACCTTCGTACGGTTCTACAACGCCTGCTGTTTTCTTCTTTACAGTATGTGGGCGGTGAGCGCGGTAGTATTGTGGTGATGGATGATAACGGCAAACCAGTGGATGCTACGATTGTGTATGGCAGGCAATTCCACGACCATACTACGCAACAATTAAGAGAAACGGTTGAAAAAGGGCTGGCAGGTTGGGTGGTGCAGAATCGTCAACCAGTTTTGGTGTCGGATACGAGTCAAGATGTACGTTGGTTAAAACGTGCCGATGATGCGGCAGGTGCAAAATCTGCTATTTGTGTGCCACTGATGGCGCACTTTCGTTTGGTGGGTGTGTTAACTTTAGTTCACCCTGTTCCTAATTCTTTTACAGAAGAACATTTAGAATTAATGCAAGCGATTGCTGACCAAGCCAGTATTGCAGTGCTGAATGCGCGTTTGTATACAGAAACACAACGTACAGCACGTATTTATATTGCATTGGCAGATGGTGCGGCGGCAATTAATACCTCGTTAGAAATGTCTGATGTGTTAAGACGCATCTTGACTCAGACCATGCAGGCGTTGCAAGTGGAAACCGTTGCTTTGGCTTTAGCAGATAATAAAAATGAATTGGTGTATCATGCGGCGGCGGGGAACAATTCTGGCAGTATTACGGGGCAACGCGTTCGTACAGGGCAAGGGCTAGCTGGCATTGTGATGAATGATAAAGATGGGCTTGTGATTCCAAACGTCCGCTTAGACCCACGCTTCACAGAAGCAGACAAGTTGGCTGGTGTGGAGATGCGGGCTGTGGCTTTCGCTCCTATTCAGGCACATGGAAAAGTTATCGGGGTGTTAGAAGCCATTAATCCAACCACAGGTGCGTTTGACCCTGATGCTTTGGTAGTCATGTCTGGTTTAGGAAGTTTGGCTGGCACTACCATTGAAAATGCAACTTTGTTTGAACGTTTGCAAAAAGCACATCAACATTATCGTCAGTTGTTTGAAGATAGCGTAGATATGATTTTCATTACTGATTGGGATGGCAAAGTGCTGGAGGCGAATCGTCAGGCGATGAAGTTAAGCGGATATTCATTAATCCAATTACATAATGTCACTATTGACCAATTACATGAAGTGAATTGGAATAAAACAGGTTTGAATTTTGATTTATTGAAACAAGGCAAAGGTTGTAATTATGAGTCAGGGCTGTTACGTCAAGATGGTGCGGCAGTTTACATTGAAGTGTATGCCCGCCGTGTAGAGTATGACAGCACCGATGCAATTCAATGGATTATGAAAGATGTTTCAGCCCGCAAAGAGTTAGATGCTTTACGAGATGATATGACTTCAATGATTTTCCATGATTTGCGTTCACCATTGGGGAACATTGTTTCTAGCCTTGAAATGATGAGCACGCTCATGCCCGAAGATGATACCTTGAGTTCTATGCTGACGATTGCAAAAAATTCAACGGCGCGTATTCAACGGTTGGTTAACTCATTGTTAGATATCAATCGTTTAGAGTCTGGGCAACAAATTGTTGACCAGAACTCAATCAACCCAGTGGATTTAGTACGCGAGTCATTGCATGATGTTGCTCCGGGTGCGAATGCCCGTCAACAAAATATTGAGAACAAAGCTACTGGTGTTTTGCCATTAATATGGATAGACCAAGATATGATTTACCGCGTGTTTGTAAATTTATTAGAAAATGCAATTAAGTTTACACCGGTCAATGGCCATATTGAAGTTGGCGCACAAACCACGCCAGACGGCGCATTTGTAAAATTTTGGGTTAAAGATACTGGCACAGGAATTCCTGCTACAGACCAAGAACGCATTTTTGAAAAATTTACTCGCCTACGTGGCAAAAGCAGAGCGGGCGGGTTAGGCGTTGGCTTAGCATTTTGTAAATTGGCAGTCAATGGGCATGGCGGTGAAATTTGGGTTGAAAGTGAAGTAGATAAAGGCACCACCTTTTGGCTCACTTTGCCTGTTTCCAAGAAACACACCACAGGTCAACTCAAACGTGTAACGGGCCGCCTAACCTTCAAACCTGATAAAAAAAATGGCAAGGCAGAAACACATCCATAAGAGATTGTTTAATCCAGTGATACAAGCAGATAAACATAATTCTTAAAAAACATACCAACTTATTCAAAACATCCCAAAGAATTTTTAGCAGGAGAAATATGCAGGAAGTAACAAAAAATATTTATATTGACGACCAATTTCCAGGTATTACATTAGGAGTCATCGTAACCCAACGTGGATTAATTCAAATTGACGCACCTCCTTCTTCAGAAGATGCGCGTACATGGCGTGCTTCATTAATGAGTCTTGGCGGTGGCATTGACCGTGTGTTGGTTAATATGGATGCTCATCCAGATAGAACTCTCGGCGCACGCGCCATGGATTGTATTGTGATTGCACATGAAAAAACCGCCAATATTTTTCGCACACGCCCCAGCACCTTCAAAGCGCAAGGCGAAGAAACAGGCGCAGATTGGGAATCCATCCCCGGGCTGGGAAGTGTGCGTTGGGCATTACCAGAAATTTCTTTCTCAGACCAAATGGCATTATATTGGGGCAACTCCCCTGTCTTGTTAGAACATCATCCCGGTCCATCACATGGTTCTATTTGGGTGCACCTGCCCGAAGAAAAGATTCTATTTGTTGGCGATACTGTTATGAAAAATCAACCACCGTTTTTAGCAGGTTCAAATTTGAAAGCCTGGCTTGAATCATTAAACGAACTTTTAGACCCAACCTATAAAGGCTATACTTTTATCAGCAGTCGCGGCGGTGTTGTAACAAATACCATCATAAAAAATCAATATGATTTTCTCAAACACGTTAGCGATAAATTAAATAAAATCACAACCAAAAAACCAAACCCCGCTACAGTTGAAAAATTAGTAACCTCTATGCTCACTTGGTTCAAAGCCCCAGCCGCGCGCCAAAAACAATTTGCACAACGTTTGCGTTATGGCTTGCTTCATTACAACGCACGTCAATATCATCCTACCAATCATTCCAGCGAGGATTAATGAACGCGCATCAGCCGCTTCTTAACCTCACACGCGGAAACATCATCGAGTCACAGCACTTTGGTTCCATCGCAGTTGTAGACTCAACAGGAAAAATACTTCATTCTTATGGCGACCCATACACGGTCGCTTTTTTGCGTTCATCAGCAAAACCTTTTCAAGCATTACCATTCGTGGAACAAGGTGGCGTGGAACATTATGGATTTAATGAATCTGAACTTGCGATTTCATGCGCCTCACACGAGACGGGGCAACTGCATCTTGACCTGATACATTCGCTTCAACTGAAAGTTGGTCTTGATGAAAACCAATTGCAATGCGGACCTCATTTACCAAGTGATTCAAAAAAACTTAGAGAAGTTATCAAACATGATATTAAACCAACTGCTAATTTCAATAATTGCTCTGGCAAACATACCATGATGTTAGCCTTTGCCAAAATGCGCGGACTTCCACTTGAAACTTATTTAGATATTAACCATCTTATTCAACAAGATATTTTGCAAACAATTTCAGAAATGTGCATGATAGATAAAAATAACATTGAACTCGGCGTAGATGGATGTTCCGCAATTAATTTTGCAATGCCGCTATATAATGCCGCATTGGGCATGGCTCGCTTTATTAACCCGTTTGAGTTAAATGAATCACGAACAAATGCTTGTAAAAAAATAATTTCTGCTATGCTGGCTCACCCTGAAATGATAAGCAACTTCGGCGAATTTGATTGCGAGTTAATGAAAGCAAGCGAGGGGAAGGTCATTACCAAAAGAGGCGCAGAAGGATTCCAAATTGTAGGTGTGCAAGCAGGTGTACTTCAAGAAAGAGGCGTGGGGATTGCATTCAAAGTTGTGGATGGTGACAAATCTGGAATCAATGACGACCTTGTATCTATCTCGCGCGTTCGCCCCGCAGTGACGCTTGAAATTTTGCGTCAGTTAAACGTTTTGAATGATGCCGAATTAAAATCATTAAGTAATTTTGGTCCAGAAAAAGTTTTGAAAAATTATGCAGGCTTGGTGACAGGTGAATCGAAACCTGTGTTTGAATTATGAAAAACCTCCAAACCCGCGCAATCAAAATTCACGAAACCTTATTGAAAGCATTTGGCGAACCAATATGGCGCAACCCCTTGCCCGCCATTGATGAATTGGTTTCTACGATTTTGTCACAAAACACAAATGACATCAATCGTGACCGCGCATTTGATGCCTTGCGTGCAAAATTCCCAACATGGGAATCGGTGCGTGATGCCAAAACAAAAGATGTCATTGATGCAATTAAACCAGCGGGCTTAGCAAATCAAAAAGGTCCGCGCATTCAACAAGTATTAAAGGCAATTACAGAAGAACGTGGCTCATTGAATTTAGATTTTTTAAAAGAAATGTCCGTTGACGATGCACGAAATTGGTTGACGAAGTTTAATGGAGTCGGTCCAAAAACTGCCGCGATTGTTTTATGTTTTTCATTAAACATGCCTGCCTTCCCAGTAGATACGCATGTTTACAGAGTGACTGGAAGAATCGGTTTACGACCTGAAAAAATGAATGTCGAGCAAGCACATCCATATTTAGAATCTATTTTTCCACCTGAGACGTATTACGCCGCACATTTGAATTTGATTCGCTTAGGACGTGAAGTTTGTAATGCGAGAAAACCATTGTGTCCGAATTGTCCGATTAATAAGTTATGTGAGTATAAAGATAAAACGAAATAACAAGTTGTAGGTCACGCTTTGAGCGTGACTTTATGATTAAGTTGGAGATTGCTTCGTCGCAACAAACGCTCCTCGCAATGACATGCTACTTGCTGATAAAATTGCAAAATATGGAAAAACCTCCCGCCAGTATTGCGCTTGATAAACTAAATATTCCACATACAACTTTTCACCATGAAGGTTCTGTCGAATCGTATGAGCAAGCCGCGTTAGAAAGAAATCAACATGTGGGACAGGTAGTGAAATCTATTTTGTTTCGCGTGAGAGAAAATGAATTTGCTTTGGTTTTAGTCGCAGGTCCAAAACCGATTTCGTGGAAGATATTGCGGAAGGTATTAGGTCGTTCACGAATTTCAACAGCGACAGAAGAAGAAGTGTTGGAAGTGACTGGATACAGAGTCGGGACTGTGAGTCCGTTTGGGTTGAAGAACCAAGTACGGGTTATCATTGAAGCGAATGTTTTGAAAGAAGAAATTGTGTCTACGGGCTCAGGAGTCCGCAACACAGCCATTATCATCAAAAGTGCAGATTTACATCAAGCATTGAAAGATGCAGAAGTTGTAGAATTAATTGAATCGGAGAATGTATGAGTTACAAACAACGTGGCATTGCATTTTTAGAAAATGAATGGAAAACATATATTGAACGATTTAATCGTTTGCCAAAAGATGAAGGCTTGAGGCGAGTCAATGCACATGGGTATGCACAATTTCGTGACATGCTCGCGCATATTTTGGCATGGTGGGATGAAGGCATGGGCATTATTTTGGCGATTGCTGAAAACCGCGAATTTGAACGCAAGAAATATGATTTTGATGTATTCAATGCCGATGCTGTTGCAAAATATAAAGATTGGGATGAAAAAGAATTTTTGAATTTGTTTGAAACATCGCGCGTGAAATATTTAGAGGCATTGAAACCAATTGATGAATCTGTATTTGATAATCGCCGTGTAAAAATTTGGATAAACGCAATCTTTATTCATCATGCTCGTGAACACTTGGTTGTATGCAATAAATTTTTAGTATTCGATACACTTGAACATGAATACCCAACTTTGATTGAAAAGTTTGATGCGCTGGAAGATAAAAATGAATATTTGAAAAAACAAGGCTTTGAACGCTTTGAAGATATTTTGGCACACATCATCGGCTGGTGGGACGAAGGTGTTAAAGTCATTGAAGGCTTCAAAAAAGATTCAAATTTCGTTTATGATGAACCAGAAGTTGATGCGTTTAATCAAAAATTGGTTGAACAATATCGAAATGCGGATGTAAGAAATATTTTTGAACAAAAACGAACGACCATGATTGAACTTGTCAAAAGTATGGATGAAAGTTTGTTTGATAATCAAATTGTTGAACGCTGGCTGGCGGCAGATGTGGTTGAGCACTTTGATGAACATGATATTTAAAAGATTTCACCACAGAGACCACTGAGAACACGGAGAAAAAATTAAAAAAACTTTGTGAACTCCGTGTGCTTTGTGGTAAAAGAATTTCAAGGAAAACATTATGATGGAACATACCGTTTACCTCGCGTTGGGAAGTAATTTGGGAAATCGTTTGGCGAATATCAAAAATGCCATTTCTAATTTCACGCCACAGTTGGATGTGAAGAAAAAATCGCCTGTGTATGAAACGCCACCGTGGGGCTATGCAGACCAGCCTGCGTTTTTGAATCAAGTGGTGATGGCTGAAACTTATTTAGAGCCAGAAGATTTGCTCGAACATTTGAAACGGCTTGAAGTGGTGCTTGGGCGTGAACCTACTTTTCAAAATGGTCCGCGATTAATTGATGTGGATATTTTATTTTATGATGATGTGGTGATTGATTCTCCGCCTTTGCAGATTCCACATCCGCGTCTTCACCAGCGTGCATTTGTTCTTGTCCCTCTACATGACCTTGCGCCTGAGCTGATTCACCCTGTGCTTGGAAAATCAATTGGCGATTTATTGTTGGATGTAGATAGATTAAATATTGTTGAATATAAAGGAAAATAGAAACTCGGTGGTTGAGTAGCCACGAGTGTAACGAGTGGCGTATCGAAACCACCAGTTAATAGAAAGTTTTTATTAAATTTGTGGTCTCGATACGCCCTTCGCAAAAATTGCTCAGGGCTACTCGACCAGCGGAGTATTTATAAAAGGAAAATAAATGAGAATCGTTCGTTATCAAAACAATGAAAATCAAATAGTATATGGCTGGATGCTCGAAGATAAAATTGGTGAAATTCAAGGAAATATCTTTGGCGAATATCGTCGCCGCGAAGCGAAGACCCCGGTCAAAGAGTTGAAGTTGCTTGCGCCGTGCGAACCAAGCAAAATTGTATGTGTGGGGCGGAATTATGTCGAACATGCTAAGGAATTGGGCAATGAAGTTCCAAAAGTTCCGTTGATTTTTTTCAAGCCACCATCATCTATTATTTCAAATGGTGATGAAATTATTTTGCCAGTGCAATCGAAACAAGTGGAGCACGAAGCCGAGTTGGTAATTGTGATTGGTAAACGTGCCAAAAATGTCACTGCTGAAAATGCAAAGGAATATATTTTTGGCTACACCATTGGCAATGACGTGACTGCGCGTGATTTGCAAAAAAGTGATGGTCAATGGACGCGAGCCAAAGGCTTTGATACATTTTGTTCATTTGGTCCGTGGATTGATACAGATTTTGACCCGTCTGATTCAGTGGTGACTTGTCGTGTGAATGGTCAAATGAGGCAGATGGCATCTACCCGTGATATGGTTTTCAATGTGGGAACATTGATTGCTTATATTTCATCGGTGATGACGTTGGAACCCGGTGATTTAATTTTCACAGGCACGCCTGCTGGTGTGGGTGAATTGAAAAATGGGGATGTTGTGGATGTAGAGATTGAAGGGTTGGGGAAGTTGAGTAATTCGGTAAAGGCGTGATGTTGGTAGGGGCGAGGTCATCTCGCCCTTATTTAGTTGGGCAGGGAAACCCTGCCCCTACTTTTTGGAAACAAGATTTTTTATCTCCCGCCAAATCACTGCACCATCTACAGAAGGAATGGGGAGGAAACCACCAAGTCCGAAGAATAGATTTACTGAAATCATACTTGCATTTAGATTTGACCAAAAGCCAGTGGGAATTGTTGGTGCAATAAAAATACAAAGCACACCAACAATTATATTTATGACAGGTCCACCTAAAGCACGACCTAGATGAGTAGTGCTTTTGATTTGGCTTTGGTCACCATGATAACGATTTACATCACGAAGAGCAGTAATGAATAATTCATCCATTGGGCTTTTGACGATTTTTCCGCTGATGATATGACCGAGTGCATGAATCATGGTTGTAATTTCTACGGCAATGGTGAAATAAAAAGATTGGCTTAATCTTTCTGATAAACTCAAATTAAAATTAAGTAGATTTGCTACAAAATGAAGCGCGAAAAATAAAAATGGTCCCAACCAAACGAGGGAGGTGATGACAATTTCCACGCCCCAAAATTTTCCGAGTGAAATTTTTCGGACGGTATCTAAATTTTCGAAGATGAAAAATTTATTGTATTTGTGCATGTCAACTCATTGCATCTTTCCAACTGCCTACAGCCAAATAAATTCCACAGAACATGACTACTGCAAAAAGAATCAATCCAAACCATAAGGTTAGATTCGCCCAATTTACTTCATTGGAAAAACGAGTCAATTGTAAAAGAAGAGTCGGTAGAATCAGTATCAACATGGGGGTAGCAAGACGCGAACGCGTCCGATGATTCTCACGATACATTGATAGCATCAAAACTCCGACGATAGCAATCCATCCACTTAATGAACGAGAGGTTAGTGGAGTTAATTGCCAAGGGAAAATCGAAATCAAAATGTTTGGCAAGAAAAATGCAATGAACGCAATCAAAACGAAGATGATACCAACGATTAATAAAATCCATCTTAACCAAGTTGGGATGTCATCCGTTTTTGAGTTTTCGTTTTTTGCTTTTCTTTGATGCCAAAGATATGCGGCGATAAAAATGGGTGGCGGTAAAAGATAACTTGCAAACCAAACATAAAATGGTGTGGAGCCGATTGAAAATTTATCCCAATGTAAAAACGTAGCCACAAGTTGAATGGTGCTGAATAATGCAGTGGGCAAAATCATGATGCGAATCATTTCCCAACGTTTTGAGAAAAATGGCAAAATGAATAATGGGGCAGAGGACATATAAAATGCACCAAGCACTGCCGCCATCACTACTGGATTAATGGTCCATGCAAAATTTGTTTTTGATTCTGCTGGTGCGAGACCAATGGCTAACACAGCACCAATGCCAAAAAGAATTTCTACACCAAGCCATATACGAAGTGGAAGAGCAATGGGAGTTCCTTGCCTGTTCATGATGCCTGCTTTCTTGTTTGATAAAAATAAATCCCAGCGACGAGTAAACCCCATACGCCGAGGAATAAATGAAATGGATGGTCAAAGGGTTGTAAACCGAATATTGTTGGATGATGTGTTCCAAAGCCAAATAATGCTAGCCCTGTATAAAATATTCCAAAGCCTGCTGAAAAATAAAATAATTCATTTTCTTTGCCTCGAAAGAAAATTATTAAAGCAATTACAGCAGTGATGATATGTAAAATCGAATGAGGTGGAATCATTTGGGTAATATCTAATAACTGTGGAAATGCTTCATCTAATGACGGATATAAACGAAACAATAAAGTTGAAGTGCCTTGTAATATCAAGAAGAAACCAGTGAAAGCAGTATAAATTCGAGTGCTACGATGATTCATTTGTTCTCCCATTTTGAATAGATTTTATTGTGAGCAAACCGAGAATGTTAGCTGAGATTAAAAATCCGCCAAACCAAACGTAGCTTGCGATTCTCTCAAATGAAAAAAGTTCGATGTGAATAAAAGAAGCTATCAAAATAAGAATCGCAAACACAAATATAGAAGTGGCAACTACTTTTATTTCATGCCATGTTTTTTGTTGACTCGAAATCACACTTGCAACTCCATACGCCAAGAAGGGACTTGAATAAATTTGAGCTAACAAACGAGTAATTTTCCAGGGCCAGAGATTTAACATCACATCTGGTAAAAATAAAAGTGCAAGCGAAAGTAATATCAAAACTACGCCTTGAACTAAAAAATATTTTTTCACCAAATTGGGTAAAAGTTGACCATAAAATGGTTCTTGTAAATTACGATGCTTCCATAAAAACCATGCTCCAATGATTGGATATACAATATATGCTCCAAACCAAAACCAAACGGGTTTATGTGTGAAGTCAAATTCATTTAGATAAAAAAGCGAGATGATAAATAACATCCCCGTCCAAATTGTTGAGATAAGAATAGAAACTTTTGCATCTGCATAAGAACCAGCTAGCATTCCCCCAAACATGACGACTGTTGCAGAAAAATAAATTGCCCCTATAAATCTTGCATGTAAAGGTGGCACAAGCCACGGAATTGCACGGTCTACTTCCGTAGGGACAAAAAATCCCCACACGCCAACCCATAATGCAAACAAACCAACTGCACCGAAGTACATCTTTAAATTTCGAGATACTGGTAACATACCTGCTCCTGAAATATTTTTTGTAAATTATAAACGTGAGATGCGTTTTTTGTGGTTAAATTGAATATAGGAGCGTGTTATGTCCACAAATGAATTTCAAACCTTCCTGCAAAAATATCCTACTTACAAAAATACTGAATCAATAGATTCGCTTCGCAAAAAAGATTATGCCCGCCTTGATTCGGCTGAACATATTTATCTTGATTACACAGGCGGTGGCATTTATGCTGAATCACAAATTCAAGCGCATCAAAAACTTTTAAGTAAAAATGTTTTTGGAAATCCACATTCCTCCAACCCAACATCACATGCCGCAACTGAACTTGTTGAAGGTGCGCGCGAATATATTCTAAAATTTTTCAACGCTGACCCCGATGAGTATCTCGCCATCTTCACGCCCAATGCCAGCGGCGCGTTAAAACTTGTAGGCGAGTCGTATCCGTTTGCAAATGGTCGTTATCTTTTAACATTTGATAATCACAATTCAGTAAATGGGATTCGAGAATTTGCACATGCTCGTGGCGGTGATGTGACTTATATTCCCGTCATGTTGCCAGACATGCGTGTTGACGCTTCACAACTTAACGTCGAGTTGAGTAAGCCATCTCAAACTGGTCATAACCTTTTTGCATATCCCGCGCAATCAAACTTTTCTTCTGTTAAACATCCACTGGAGTGGATTGAACTTGCACACTCACACGGCTGGGATGTTTTACTTGATGCGGCGGCGTTTGTTCCAACCAATAAATTAGATTTAAGCAAAGTCAAACCTGATTTTGTTCCGATTTCATTTTATAAAATTTTTGGTTATCCCACTGGACTTGGTGCATTGATTGCAAAAAAATCTGCGGTAGCAAAATTACATCGTCCATGGTTTGCAGGTGGGACGATTACTGTCGCATCTGTATCTACTGAAAGACATTATCTTGCCGATAACTTTGCCGCATTTGAAGATGGCACACTTGATTATCTTAATATCCCCGCCATTGAAATTGGACTTAAGCATATTGAATCCATTGGCTATGATGTGATTAATGAACGAGTCAAAACTTTATCAGGCTGGCTGTTGGATAATCTCACGGCGATGAAACACAGCACAGGCAAGCCATTGGTTCAGGTGTATGGACCAACTTCCACGGAGGGAAGAGGCGGAGCAGTCACCGTTAACTTTTTTGATAAAGATGGAAATATCTTCGACCATCGTTTTATAGAAAGTGAAGCCAATAAAATTAATATCTCACTTCGCACAGGTTGTTTTTGTAACCCCGGTGCGGGTGAAGTTGCCATGGGTGTTTCGCGCGTGGAGTTGGATGTGTGTTTTACAGCGCCTGGTCATGAAGAACGCCTTTCGCAAGATGATTTTCGTTTATGCTTTGATGGTAAATCAACCGGTGCAGTCAGAATCTCTGTAGGCATGGTCACAAATTTCAATGATGTGCAAGCGGTGTTGTCTTTTGCGAAAGGGTTGTTGAGTTGATAAAATGAAATATACGCTTCCATCTAAACTTTATAAATATCAGTCCTATAATACAAATGCACTAGATAATCTTAAAAATCGTCAATTATGGTTTTCGAAACCGTCAAAATTTAATGACCCTTTTGATTGTGCAATTCACTTTGAAATTGCATATCAAACAGATGAAGATTGGAACGATCTCTACAAGATATATAGGAAGGAATTTCCTGAAGGGCAAGATTTTGATAAAAAATATTTAACTAACAATAAAGTAAACCAGCTGTTTAAAGATGAGGCATTAAGAGGACTTAATAAAGCTTTTCAGGAACGAATTGATATTATGCGTAATAAAAGAGGTGTTGCCTGTTTTTCGGAGGTTGTGGACAATATACTTATGTGGGGGCATTATGCTGATGGACATAGAGGATTTTGTTTAGAATTTGATACAAGTAATGAACATTTTTCAAGAGCTTTTCCTGTAGATTATTCTGATACTTTTCCAACAATGCACCTTACAAAAGTTTTAGTACGAGAAGAAGATGATGCGAAACTGATGGATATGATTACTACAAAAGCAAAATTATGGTCATATGAAAAAGAATGGAGACTCTTTCATATGGAAGGTGATAAACAATACGGTGTAGGAATTGAGGCATTAACTGGAATATATTTTGGTTGTGAGATGCCCTTTACTCATAAAGAAATAATTTCTCTTATACTTGATAATGCCTCAACAAAACTTTATGAGATGCAAAAAGTTGAAGGTAAATTTCAATTAGAATTTCGAAAAGTTGATTACACACCATATTCTAAAAGAGAGATAAAACCATGAACATACAAGACACCCACTTTCTATTTGAATACAACTACTGGGGAAACAAAAAGATATTATCTGCCTGTAAAAACATTACACCAGAACAATACCTTGCCCTAGCAGATTATCCATTTGGTGGTCTGCGTGGCACGTTACTTCACGTTGTAGATGGCGAGCGTCTATGGCGCGTTTTGTTTGAAACACAAAGAGTTACTGAAGATGAAGATTTAGTAGCAGAAGACTTTCCAACTTTTGATTCACTTCAAAAGAAATTTCAAGAAGAAGAAAAATTAATGCGAGCCTATCTTAACAAACTCAAAGACGAAGATATGGAAAGTCACCTGAAATATACGACTACCGAGGGCGTACATCGAGATAGAATTTTGTGGCATTGCTTTTATCATTTGATTAATCATGGCACACAGCATCGTGCTGAAGCGGCGGCTTTGTTAACAAGTTATGGCTCGTCACCTGGCGATTTGGATGTGACTGTCTTTTTGAACGAGATGAAAAAATGAATGGTCAAGTTCGCGCAAATATAAAATCTGGAATGACTGTATTAATCGTCCTAAAACAAGACCAACGTACTGGAAAATTAACCAAAGGCATTGTCAAAGATATTTTGACAAAATCGCCGAATCATCCGCATGGCATTAAAGTTCGGCTAGTGGATGGTCAGGTAGGGAGAGTTAAGGAAATTGTAAGTTCGTAAGTTAACAACAAGTTAAGTAGTCCAATTTTGTATTATGAAAAAGGATTATCTTAACTACGACAAAATTGCTCAATTGTATAATCAGCGTTACCCTGTTTCACAAAAGTGGGAACGCGGGCAAGCATTGTTAGATATAGCCAAACGAATCAAAGCCGAATCAATTTTAGAAGTGGGGAGTGGCACAGGCTATTGGCTGAATTTATTAAAACCAACTACCAATCAATTATATGGGCTTGATTATTCAATGGGAATGTTGACGCAGGCGAAAGGTCAAGCCGCACCGTTGAAATTAATTCGAGGGTCAGCAACCAATTTACCCCTTAAGCAAGAAGCGTTTGATTTTATCTATTGTGTCGATGCGATTCATCATTTTGGAAATCATCAAGCGTTTATTCAAGAAGCATATCGTTTGCTGAAAACAAATGGCGTATTCGCTGTGATTGGGCATGACCCGCATGATGAAAACTCATCCAATTGGTACATCTATAATTATTTTGATACAGTTTATGATACCGATTTACGTCGCTATCCATCAGGCGCGTCTGTATTAAAAATGATGAAAGCAGAAGGCTTTAAGAATACTTCTGCAGAAATAGTTGAGCATATTCAAAACATTCATGTTGGAGAGGCTGTTTTGAAAGACCCATTTCTTAAGCATAATGCCACTTCACAATTGGCTTTATTAAGTGAAAAGCAATATCAGGATGGCATTGAAAAAATAAAACAAACCATTGGCTTAGCGAAAGACAAAAAAGAAAATGTTGTTTTTCGTTCTGAAATTAATGTTAAGATGTTTTTAGGTTATAAAATATAACAGGTTACACTTCCATCAAATTGCCCGATTTTTAAGTCGGGCAATTTTTATTTGGCATGCTATACTCACGAATAAATTGAGGTTTTTTTATGAAAAGATTTTTACTTGCACTCATGATTCTTTTTTTGATAACTGCCTGTGGCGGAAACACAGCGTCAGACTCACCCACGGCTGAGGTGCCCGCCCAGCTTCCCCCTTCGCCCGAGCCGTTTTCTTCTTCTCCTAATCAAGCAGATATTCCTACACCTGTTTGTATATCCCCTGCCCCAACCCAAACGGATATAGACCGCGCCTTGAACTTTACTGGAAAAATTTTTGAAAATGAAAATTGGACACGAAGTTATACCGTTTCTGCAGACCGTGTTTCTGTGCTTTGGGATAGCCCCTCGTTAGGCGCACTTGCATTTTTAGAGGTGCTGATTTTCCCATGCGGTTATGAAGAATTGGATTTAGATATCTTTTTCAGCGAAGAGAGTTGGCAAGTTGTTTTTGGTGGATATGAAAGTTATGAATTTATAAGTGAATGCCGTAATGATAGTGGACAACGCTTATATGAATTTTCTTTAACCCTTGATGGTTTTGAGTATGACGCAAATTATTGGTCTGTGAACGATACGCCCACAAGCATTGTAACCATGCAAATTATTTTCCCGCTTGAAGCGGAAATATTGTTTGATGAATTTTCTTATAGTTTGTTTCCACAAATTCCAGAATGTTAAACTGTGTAAAGAAACATGACATGTCTGCATAGACGCTTAATTAATCTAGGTGATTGACTTTGCAGACATCAATTTTAGAAATGGACTTAATGAGACATGTCATGTTTATAAGGACGCACTATGACCTCTCGTTATGATATTCTTTTTCAACCCATAAAAATTGGACCTGTCACTGCACCGAATCGTTTTTATCAAGTGCCGCATTGCAACGGATTTGGTTATCGAAATCCGCAAGGCATGGTGAAGATGCGTGGGATGAAAGCAGAAGGTGGTTGGGGAGTCGTTTGTACCGAAGAAACAGAGATTCACTATACAAGTGACTTGTCACCATACTTTGAAGGGCGCATTTGGAGTGATGATGATATTCCCACTTGGCAATTGATGACTGAATCTGTTCATAAACACGGAGCATTGGCTGGGATTGAATTAACCTATAACAGCCATGATGCGGCGAATTTATATTCGCGTGCTTCGGCATTCGCGCCTCGTTCTATGGGGATAACTGGTGGCGGCGGCTACGAACCTGGTCAATCGCGAGCGGCGACAAAAGATGATTTGAAACAAGTCCGTAAGTGGCATCGTAATGCGGCTATCCGTGCAAAAAAAGCAGGCTTTGATATTATCTATTGTTATGCCGCACATAATATGACATTAGCTTTTCATCTTTTATCAAAACATAATGATAGAATTGATGAATACGGTGGTTCATTAGAGAATCGTGTACGATTTCTGCGTGAATTAATTGAAGATACAAAAGAAGCAGTCGGTGACAAATGTGCAGTGGCTGTTCGTTTTGCAGTAGATGAATTGCTCGGTAATGAAGGAATGCAACATGATGGCGAAGCAAAAGAAATTGTGTCTATGCTTGCAGAACTTCCTGATTTGTGGGATGTGAACTTAAGCAATTGGGCAAACG
Organism: Anaerolineales bacterium; assembly: GCA_016789365.1. Classification (GTDB taxonomy): domain Bacteria; phylum Chloroflexota; class Anaerolineae; order Anaerolineales; family Villigracilaceae; genus Villigracilis. Next base: position 3,903 of record JAEURH010000047.1, on the reverse strand, counting down.
ATTCGATTCCATCCCGTTTTGGAAAAGAAGGTCATCAAGAAAAATATATTGCTTTTGTAAAAAAATTAACCACTAAACCTGTCGTTGGTGTTGGAAGATATACATCACCTGACTCAATGGTCTCTGCCATTGAACGCGGGGTTATGGATATTATTGGCGCGGCACGGCCAAGTATTGCTGACCCATTTTTGCCAAACAAAATAAAAGAAGGACGAAGCGAAGATATCCGCGAATGTATTGGATGTAATATTTGCGTCACAGGAGATACACGTTTTGTGCCAATTCGATGCACACAGAATCCAACAATGGGCGAAGAATGGAGGCGCGATTGGCATCCAGAAATTATTGCGCCAAAAAAATCAAACGATGAAATATTAATTGTCGGTGCTGGACCTGCTGGTTTAGAAGCGGCTCGAGCGTTGGGTCAGCGTGGGTATCGAGTTATTCTTACAGATGCGAATCGTGAAGCGGGTGGTCGTGTTGCACTTGAGTCGCAGTTACCAAATCTAAATGAATGGCGACGTGTGATTGATTGGCGCATCACACAAATTAATAAAATTGAAAATATATTTTTTTATCCATCCAGCCCGATGAAAGTAAATGATGTGCTTGATGCCGATGCGCCGCATGTGATTTTAGCAACGGGTGCAACATGGCGACGTGATGGCGTGGGGCGTTATCTTCAACAATCTGTGCAGGGCAATGCAAAAATTTTCACACCTGATGATTTGATGAATGGAAATTTACCAACGGGCAAAGTTTTAATTTATGACGATGACCATTATTACATGGGTGGTGTGCTTGCTGAATTACTTGCAACCAATGGATGCGAAGTTACTTTGATGACTCCCGCTCCAACCATTTCCGCATGGACAGAATACACGCTTGAACAAAATCGTGTCTATAAAAAATTATTGGATTTGAATGTGACTTTGTTGCCACATCACACAATCGCTTCACTCTCGCCGACAACTGCTACTGTAACCCATACCATTTCTTCCGTTGAGCAGACTCTTGCGTGCGATGCAGTTGTGATGGTCACAGATAGAATCCCCAATGATAGTTTGTATCACGAACTCAAACCTGCATTTGCAGAAGGAAAAATAAAATCATTACGAATCATTGGTGATGCAGAAGCGCCAAATATTATTGCTCAAGCAGTGTTTGCAGGTCATCTTGCAGCAAGAGAATTTGATGAAATCATTGATCCAGATGTCACACCGTTTAAGGTGGTACATCACACTTAATGTCACTCTGAGCGATAGCGAAGAGTCTCTACAATGTTGAGCAAGAGATTCTTCGGTCGCGACGAACGCGCTCCCTCAGAATGACATAATAAATAAAGTGGTACAATAAAAAACATAAATAACGTCCAGCAAGCGGCGAAGTTGGTGAGATTCCAACACTGTCGCGCAACTGTGAAATTGGTCGGAAAGTCTAAGAAGTCTTATTGGTCTGACAAGTCAGACTTGTGAGACCAAAAGACATGTAAGACCAATCAAGTCAGGTCGCCCGCTACTGGTCGGTTCACCACACTCTCGCAGAAAGGAGGTGGATGACGGTCCCATTCGGATTGCCTTTCCATCTCCCCAGCTTTTGCTGGGGATTTTGATTCTTACAAACTATAGGAGAAAATATGTTACGAAAGATTTTGATTTTGACTTTACTAGTTGGATTAATTGCCGCATGCGCGCCTCAAGCCACGCCGACAATTGATTCTGCTCCGACAGAAATTCCTGCTACTGAAGCACCAACTGAAACACCGATTTCTACCGAACCAACTTATGTAGATGGGCTTGGACGTGAAGTTTATTTAGTTGGACCTGCACAAAGAATCGTTACGCTTGCCCCATCTATCACTGAACTTTTATTTGCAGTTGGTGCAGGTGACCAAATTGTGGGTCGTGATGATTTTTCAGATTTCCCAACAGAAGCATTAGATATTACAAGCATCGGCTCAACGTATGGTGCTTTGAATACCGAAGCGATTCTGGCGCTTGAACCTGATTTAGTGCTTGCGGCAGAAGTGAACACACCAGAACAAGTCAAGGCACTTGAAGATTTGGGAATCACTGTGTATTATCTCAAGAACCCAATCACATTTGCTGAATTGTATGACCAAGTTCGATGGGCAGGAACAATTACAGGTCACGAAGGAGAGGCGAATGCGTTAGCAGATTCATTATCTGCTCGAGTAGATGCAGTCACAGAAGCCGTATCAAGTGTTACAGAAAAACCAACAGTCTTTTATGAATTAGATGGCACAGACCCATCCAAACCGTGGACGACAGGTGCTGGCACATTTATGGATACAATGATTACGATGGCGGGTGGTGTGAATATTGGCGGCGTGTTGAGTGAACCGTATGCACAAATTAGTGTGGAAGAAATTGTTTTGCAAAACCCTGATTTTATTATTTTGGGTGATGCATTGTATGGCGTGACGATTGAATCAATTGGTCAACGCGCAGGCTGGGCTGACTTGACCGCTGTAAAAGAAAATCAAATTTTTGTATTTGATGATAATCTTGCCAGTCGACCTGGTCCACGTTTGGTAGATGGTTTGGAAGAGTTGTTGAAAATTTTGCATCCTGAGTTGGTTGTGAGTCAGTAATAAGTAATGAGTAACGAGTAATAAGTTTTCTTTTTACTCGTTACTTGTATCTTGTATCTAAAAATGCGTCATTATCTTTTTGCATTCTTCTTTCTTATTATCGCAGTGATTGTGAGCCTTGCAATCGGCTCTGTGTTTTTGCCATTGCAAGATATTTTTGCAGTGATACAAGGAAGCGGTTCTGATTTAGCAACAAATATTTTATGGAAAATTCGTTTGCCAAGAACAGTTTTGGTCGCACTAACAGGTATGGCGTTAGGTGGAAGTGGTGCGGCATATCAAGGTTTGTTTCGCAATCCATTAGCTGACCCATTTTTAATTGGCATTTCATCTGGCGCGGGTTTGGGTGCAGTACTTGCCATGAGCATAGATTGGACATATTCTTCTTGGGGTTTGATGGCAATTCCGCTCGCGGCTTTTATCTCAGCATTATTAACTGTAGCCGTTGTATATTTTTTAGCACGAGTTGGTCAAACAACACCCATCACAAATTTAATTTTGTCAGGCGTAGCAGTTTCAGCATTTGCAACTTCGTTAATGTCATTTCTCATGCTTCGCTCGGATGGTGAACTTCGCCGTGCGATGAGCTGGCTCATGGGTGGCTCAACACAATTGGGTTGGGAATTTATCTTGGTGATTTTGCCTTATCTGTTGATTGGGCTTGGTATTTTAGTCATCAGCGGACACACATTGAATCTATTGCAATTTGGTGATGAACAAGCGCAACAACTTGGACTAAATGTCTCGCGTTCAAAAACAATTATTTTAATTATGGCATCTATGGCAACAGCCGCCGCGGTTGCATTTGCAGGTATTATTGGCTTTGTCGGTCTCATTGTTCCGCATGTCATGCGTTTATGGTTTGGCAGTGACTATCGCCGACTTGTGCCGTTATCTATTATCGGCGGAGCCACAGCATTATTATTTTCAGATGTAATCGCACGGGTTTTGCTTGCACCGCAAGAAATTCCTGTCGGGATTATCACTTCATTGGCAGGCGCGCCATTCTTTTTATGGGTCTTGCGCCGTTCTAAAACACAAGGATTATGGTGATAACAACGTCCCGCAGGATTCTTATAATGAACTTAATGATTTAACAAACCTGCGGGACGGTTTATAAGGAGAAATGAAAAAATGAAAAAAGGATTATTAATCGTTAACACTGGCGATGGCAAAGGAAAAAGCACTGCCGCGTTTGGTATGGTCTTTCGCGCATGGGGAAGAAATTTTCGCATCTGCGTGATTCAATTTATCAAAGCAGAGACAGGTCAATGGGGTGAAATCAAAGC
>JAEURH010000046.1 GCA_016789365.1 Anaerolineales bacterium | reverse complement strand
TCCTTCCTTAACCCCAACTTCGACCATTACTCCTTCAAGCACACCGACTTTCACTTCAACACCATCCAACACACCAACATTTACTTCCACGCCATCTAACACGCCGACATCTACTTCTACGCCATCCAATACGCCAACCTTTACCTTCACGCCAACTTTTACTTCCACACCATCACGAACGCCAACTTTTACATTCACACCTTCATCAACACCGACATTTACTTCCACGCCATCACGCACACCAACATTTACATTCACGCCATCATCAACGCCAACTTTCACTTCAACTCCTTCCAGCACGCCAACTTTTACTTCAACGCCATCTAACACACCAACATTTACTTCCACACCATCATCAACATCAACATCAACATTTACATTCACGCCTTCATCAACGCCGACATTTACATTCACGCCTTCATCAACGCCGACATTTACTGTCACACCATCACGCACGCCAACATTTACTGTCACACCCACTTTTACTTCTACGCCTTCAAGCACACCGACATTTACTTCTACGCCTTCAAGCACGCCAACTTTTACTTCAACACCATCACGCACACCGACTTTCACTTCCACACCTTCAAGCACACCAACATTTACTTCAACGCCTTCATCAACGCCGACATTTACGTTCACTCCCTCTAACACGCCGACTCTCACGTCCACTCCATCACGCACACCGACATTTACTGTCACACCATCACGAACTCCAACATTTACTTCAACACCATCCAGCACGCTGACATTCACTTCAACGCCATCACGAACTCCAACATTTACATTCACGCCTTCTAAAACCTTTACGCCAACCGCTACACCAACGATTACTCCATCAAGAACACCGTTTCCAACTTTAACGCTTACCTTCACGCCTACAATTACACCTTCTCGAACATCAACCTCAACATTCACACCTACATCTACAATCACACCATCACGCACGCCAACGTCAACTTTCACGGCTACATTTACAGTTACACCTTCGCAAACACTTACACCATCACCAACCAACACGCTCACCAACGCACAATGTTATAAGTTTGAATTCATTGATGATGTGACATTGCCAGACTTTATCAAAGTAACCGCAGGCGAACAGTTAACAAAAACTTGGAGAATCAAAAATATCGGCGGGTGTGCGTGGAACACAAATTATCAACTTGTTTACAACAACGGCGCGCGCGTTTCCGTTGCATCTATCAACCCATTTACCGATGACGTTCTACCCAATGAAACGGTTGAAATTTCAATTCCTGTCACCATTTCTGAAACAACGGGCAACATTCAAACCTATTGGTATTTAATTTCAGATACAAATCAGATTGTCAATACGAATAGCAGTGGCAAACCTTACTTATGGTTAAAAGTAGATGTGCAACCCGCTTCCAGCCAGACCTCAAACCTGACTGCCACACCCCAGCCTTTTATCACGCCTGAAGCGTTGACTCTAAATCAAGGTGTTTTCGATTTATATAACAACGCTTGTAGTGCCGTCTGGTTAAGTAACAATAATCCTATCCCCTGCCCAGAATTTGAGACCAACCCCGTTGGCGAAGTGCAACTCGTTAAGAATCAAGCCTTTGAAAATGGAGAGATTACATCGAGCGCATTGTTATTCGCATTACCAGAATCGCAAACCGAAATTGTTATCACGGGAACATATCCACAGTTTGTTGTTCAAAATGGTGACAAATTTACATTCCGCACAGGTTGTTTGCAAAACACGCCACAATGTTCAACACTGGTATTTTTCTATTACATTAATGAAAGTGGCGAAAGAGAAATTTTGTGGGGCGTAAGCGAAAAACAAGATGGCATTACATCGAATGTAGAAATTGATTTAAGTTTCTTGCAAGGGCAAAAAATTAATATTCAAATTGAAGTCTCATCACTTGGTGAATCAAAAGATGATTCAATTTTGATAAGCTCGCCAGTGATTTTGCAATCGGCTGTTTTGTTTACCCCCACAGCCGAACCGACATTTACACCAACAGCAACCTTTACCCCTGCGCCAACATTTACACCTTTACCCACTGATACACCTATACCAACTTCTACCCCTGCTTCAAAAATTGATGAAGAACCACAAAACTTCTTTGATTCGATTATTCAATTCTTCAAAGATTTATTTGGGATTGAATAGACTATGTCATTGCGAGGCTGTTGGTCGAGTAGCCCTGAGCGGTTTTTGCGAAGGGCATATCGAGACCATAAAGCCGAAGCAATCTTATGATTATGTTGGAGATTGCTTACCACTTCGTGGCACACGTCGCCACTAAGAACAAGAACGTGGCTCGCAACGACATAATCACTCCAAACATTTCTTCAATCTCACAATTCCCTCTTCCAATTGACCTTCATCATAAAACGAAATGCTCAAGCGCATATAGTCTTTCAAACTATCATTGCTTGAAAATAATAAACCTTGTCTTAAACCTACGTGATGAGTTTTTGCTTTTTCTCTTAATTCTGTCATATCCACATTTGGGATTCGCACCCAGAAAAAGTACCCACCGTGCGGAGTATAAAATTCAGCAGAGGGAATATATTTTCGCAAACATTCATCCATAACTTTTATGCGTTTTGTGAATGTTTGTTTAAGAGAAGCAAGATTCTTTTCTAAATTTCCTGATTCAATAACATGTCTCACAATCGTGGATGTAAACGGATTCATTCCACCGCCACTATCTAACACACCAGCAGATGAAATTTTTTGCATGAGTGATTCATGGGTTTGCAACCAGCCAAGTCTTAAGCCTGGAGCAAGAATCTTTGAGAATGAGCCAAGCGAAATTACATGTTCCGAATGAAACGATGCCAAAGAATTTGGTGGTTCTTGTGTATAGTTAAGAAATTGATAGACTTCATCTGCAAAAATTAAAAAATCATGTTCTTTTGCAAGGGAAATTAATTGCTCGCGTCGTTCTTGAGTCAAAGTTCGACCAGCAGGGTTTTGAAAAGTGGGGATCACATACACAAATTTTGGTTTTACACTTTTCAACTTAAGAATCAAATCATCAATGACAAGACCATGTTCGTCGGTCCGAATTGAAGCGACTTTGAGTCCATGGTCAGCGAAAATTTTCAAGGCAAGGAAGTACGATGGCTCTTCTACAAAAATCGTATCATTTGGTTTGGTGAAAAGTGTGCAAAGTAAATCTAAACCTGCAGAAATACCCGAAGTGATAAACAATGATTCAATATCAACTGCAAAGTTATATTTTTTAGATAAAAAATTTGCAAAGGCAGTCCGAAAATATCCGTCCCCTTTTTCGGTGCCATATTGAAGAAAAGAATTATCAGAATCACGCAAACGATTGTGCGCGGCGGAATGAAGCATTTCGAGCGGAAGTAAATTAAACGCTGGGTCACCTCTGCCGAGGTCTATAAAATTTTCTGGAACTTGGATTTGTGCAGTTTGTAATTTCATGGGCGGAATTTTACTTTAACATTCTTTTTTCGTCTTTCTTCTTTCATCTTTCCCTTTCATCCTTTGTTATAATTCCAATACAACAAAACTCAGGAGATGTACATGCCCAAGAAAAAGGGTTCGATTGCACTTCCCCTTGAAAAAGAAGAAATACTGCAAGATTACCGCCTGGCGTATCAATCTCGTCAGGCAAGCATCATAGGGCGGAGAGAAGTTTTAAGCGGCAAAGCAAAATTTGGAATTTTCGGCGATGGAAAAGAAATCGCCCAACTCGCCATAGCACGAGCCTTCAAAAAAGGTGATTGGCGTTCTGGATATTATCGTGACCAAACTTGGATGTTCATGTTGGAATCCATGAGCATTCAAGAATTTTTTGCACAACTTTATGCACATGGTGACGTGACGTATGACCCTGCTAGTGCAGGCAGGCAAATGAATGCACACTTCGCCACGCGGCTTTTATATCCAAACGGTTCGTGGCGACCACAAACTCAACTTTACAACACAACATCAGATATTTCTCCAACCGCCGCGCAAATGCCGCGCAGTGTTGGGCTTGCTTATGCTTCGGTTTTATATCGCAACCTGAAAGAGTTACAAAACGAAAAAGATTTTTCAAACAATGGGGATGAAGTTACATTTGTAAGTATTGGTAACGCTTCCACTGCTGAAGGTATATTTTGGGAATCAGTTAATGCAATTGGTGTTCTCAAAGCACCCGCTGTTATTTCAATTTATGATGATGGCTACGGCATTTCTGTTTCCAACGAATATCAAATGACCAAAGGCAACATCGGTACATTGCTCAAAGGGTTTGAACGTGAACATGATTCGGGTTTCAATCTTTATACCGTTCCTGCATGGGATTATCCCGCGCTGATTGAAACATATCAAAACGCAACCGATGCCGCACGTGAACATCATATCCCTGCCTTGGTGCATGTTATTGATGTGACTCAACCGCAAGGTCATTCAACATCTGGTAGTCACGAAAGATATAAATCCGCTGAGCGACTCAAATGGGAAGAAGAATTTGATGGACTCAAAAAGATGCGTGAGTGGATAATAAAAGAACGCTTCGCCACTTCGGGGGAACTTGATTCAGCAGAAAAAGCAGATTACGACCTTGTAGAAGGATTCCGCAAAGCGGCTTGGGAAGCGTATCTCTCCCCCATTACAGAAGAGCGCAATCAGTTAATGGATATGATTGATGAAATCGCGCCATCATCCAAACATGCGTCAGAGTTGCGAATGTTGAAGGACAGGCTATCAAACCTCCCGTCATATACGAGGCGTGATGTTCACATCTTTGCACACGAAGCATTAAGAATCCTGCATGATGAATCACATCCAAGTAAACAAGTTTTATCCGCATGGAAATTTGATTACGACAAAATTAATGTTGAACGATATGGTTCGCATTTGTATTCTGGCACAGCATTGAAAGTGGATGAAGTAAAACCAATTTATTCAGAAAAATCACCAACCATGTTTGGCTTTGAAGTGGTCAATGCCGCGTTTGATTTAGCACTCGCTCGTGAGCCACGTTTGATTGCCTTTGGTGAAGATGTTGGAAAATTGGGTGATGTGAATCAAGGCTTCAAAGGTATGCAAGAAAAATATGGTGAGTTGCGAGTGACGGATACTGGCATTCGTGAAGCGACAATTTTGGGTCAAGCAATTGGTGTGGCATTGCGTGGCTTGCGACCAATTGCTGAGATTCAATATTTGGATTATGTGTTGTATGCAATTCAAACAATGAGTGATGATTTGGCAACGTTGCATTGGCGCACAGCAGGCGGACAAAAATCTCCTGTCATCATTCGCACACGTGGACATAGACTCGAAGGCGTATGGCATGCCGGCTCACCAATGGCTGGCATTATTCATTTGGTGCGTGGGATGCATGTCTTGGTTCCGCGTGATATGACTCGTGCGGCTGGTTTTTATAATACTTTGTTGAAAGCGGATGAACCTGCGATTGTTGTGGAAGTGTTGAATGGTTATCGCGTCAAAGAACGCTTACCCGATAACATTGGCGAAGTTACGGTTCCCTTAGGTGTGCCTGAAATTATCCGTGAAGGCAAAGATGTAACGGTTGTCACCTATGGTGCGTGTTGCAGAATTGTTTTAGACGCGGCAGATAAGTTATCAAAAGTTGGGATTGATATTGAGGTGATTGATGTGCAATCGCTTTTACCTTTTGATATTCATAGTCAAATTATTGAATCTTTAAAGAAAACGAATCGCGTTTTGTTTGTGGATGAAGATGTACCAGGTGGAACGACTGCTTACATGATGCAAGAGGTGATTGAAAAACAAGGCGGTTATTTCCATTTGGATTCTCCTGCGAAAACATTATCTGCAAAAACACATCGCCCAGCTTATGGAAGTGATGGCGATTATTGGTCCAAGCCAAATGCAGAATCTGTGTTTGACGCGGTGTATGAAATGATGAACGAAGTTGACCCGAATCGGTATCCGAGTATTCAGTAATCGGTGTTCGGTAATCAGTATTCAGTGGTCAGTATTCAGTAAAAGGAGTTTGCGATGAGAGAATCGAGATATGCAAAAAGTTTTCGAGATTTGGTTGTATATCAAAAGTCTCGTGAATTGCAACAAGAGATTTTCAAACTCACAAAATCTTTTCCCAAAGATGAAACTTTCTCACTCTCTAACCAGATTCGCCGTGCATCTCGTTCCATTGGTGCAAACTTGGCTGAGGCTTGGGCAAAACGAAGATACGAAAAACATTTTATTAGCAAACTAACAGATTCAGATGGCGAACAAATGGAAACACAACATTGGATTGAAACCGCGTTTGACTGCGAATATATAAACCAAAACACAAAAAATCATTTACTTGAAAAGTGTTTAGAAATCGGACGCATGCTAGGCAAAATGATTGAAAAAGCAGAATTATTTTGTGGCGAACCAACATCGTATTCTTTCCGCGAAGAAGCCGCTGAGTACATCGTCTCCACCGATAACTGAACACCGATTACTGATTTACTGAACACTGAAAACTGGAGAATCAAATGGCAACAAAAGTATTTGTCCCAAGATTAGGCGAAGGTGTGGATGAAGTCACAGTCACAAAATGGCTTAAGCAAGAAGGTGACTCGATTAAAGAGTTAGAGCCATTGCTTGAAGTTAATACAGATAAAGTAGATACAGAAATCCCTGCGCCTGCAACGGGTGTGGTTTTGAAAATCATTGCGCAAGAAGGTCAAGTTGGGAAGGTTGGTGAGTTGCTTGCGATTATTGGAGTGGCGGGTGAAGAAGTGGACAGTAATCAGTTATCAGTAGAAAGAGCAACGCCAACAGCCGTCAGCAGTCAGCCGTCAGAACAATCCGTAATAAATGATAGACCGCAGACCGCAGAGCGTGAAATTGGATTCATCTCTCCTGTTGTTGCAAAAATCGCGGCTGAGCATGGTGTGAATTTATCTCAAATCACAGGCACAGGCTTGAATGGACGAATTACCAAAAATGATGTTTTATCTTTTGTTGAAGGGAAAAGTGCTTCACGAATTACGAATTACGAATCACGTAATACGCAATCCGTAATTCGTAACCAAGAACCAATGCTAGGCGACCAATTAATCAAACACACTCCAATAAGAAAATCCATCGCCGAACACATGGTCATGTCGAAGCATACATCACCTCATGTGTTGACCGTGATGGAAGCAGACATGAGCAAAGTTGCCAAACATCGTTCTGCAAACAAATCATTATTTGAACGTGATGGAGTCAACTTAACATTCACGGCATATTTTATGTCTGCCATTGTGGCTGGATTGAAACATTATCCAATTGTCAATTCATCATGGAGTGATGAAGGCATTTTGGTTCGTAAAAATATTAATCTCGGCATGGCTGTTTCACTTGGCGAAGATGGTTTAATTGTGCCAGTCATCAAGAATGCAGATAATTTATCTTTGCTAGCAATGGCTCGCGCAATTAATGATTTAGCAAATCGCGCCCGCAGTAAAAAATTACAACCTGATGATGTCAAAGGCGGCACATTTACTTTAACAAATCATGGCACAAGTGGTTCGTTATTTGCTTTTCCAGTTATCAACCAACCTCAAACTGGAATTCTCGGAATTGGCGCAATGCAAAAGAGAGTCGTTGTAATAGATGATGCAATTGCAATTCGCCCGATGGTATATATGTCATTTGTATTTGACCATCGTATTTTAGATGGTGCATCTGCCGATTGGTTTTTGGCGAAGGTCAAAGAGACTTTGGAAAATTGGAGTTAACAAATGAGTGAACATAAAGACCATGCCGATGTTAAGATTCATCCGCCAGTTTTGACATTGATATTTTTAGTCATCGCATATTTAGCAAAACGATTCATTCCGCTTCCTTTCGACGTGCCAACTTGGTTGCAGACCTTCGGCTTTCTCTTAATCGTCAGCGGATTTTTGCTAGCCCTTGCCGCAATTTGGGAATTTATGAAAGCCAAAACGACAGTGAATCCACATGGTTCGGTAAGCAATATCATTTCATCAGGAATTTTCCGTTTTACACGCAATCCAATTTATTTGGGTTTTGTGCTGATGTTAATTGGATTCCCTTTATATTTTGATACCTATTGGGGCATCATCCTTGCGCCAGTTTTGATATTCTGCTTCAATAAACTTGTCATTCAGCACGAAGAGGCATACTTGGAGAAAAAGTTTGGGGAACAGTACACAAGTTACAAGTCACGAGTGAGGCGGTGGTTGTAAATCAAAGGCGATCCAAAATCGCCTTTTTATTTCCTTGCAAAACAGAACATTTGTGCTGTATAATTCTTCAAGGAGATTTTTCTATGCCAAAAGAAAAAGTTGAAATTCATCCACTAACAAAAGACAGATGGAAAGATATGGTTGCCCTGTTTGGAGAACAAGGTGGTTATGCAGGTTGTTGGTGCATGTTCTGGAGGCTAGATCGTGCAGACTTTAAAAAATTGCGCGGCGGGGGTACAAAAGAGATACTTCATCAAATGGCTAATAAAAATCAAGATGCGGGATTGCTCACCTACTTAAATAAAAAACCAGTAGGCTGGTGTTCAATTGGTCCGCGTGAAAATTATGTTGCGTTAGAAAATTCGCGCATCCTCAAACGCGTAGATGATAAGCCTACTTGGTCTATTGTTTGTTTTTTTGTTGATAAATCTGCTCGCAAACAAGGTCTGATGACTCACATGGTTCAAGGAGCAGTTCAACATGCCAAAAAACATGGTGCACAATTTATTGAGGGATATCCAATTGATATGCAATCTGAAAAACTTGCAGGACAAAAACTCAATAGTTATGCAGGCTATATGGGAATTGCCGCCGCATTTCGTGAAGTAGGTTTTGTTGAAGCAGGGCGTGCGTCTGAAACGCAACTCATTATGAGATATAAAATCAAATAGGAGAATATTATGAAATCAGAAATCAAATTACAAGTGAACGATAAACAAGTAAACGCTTATTTTGCAAATGGTGGTGGTGCAGGTGTTTTGGTATTACATGCGTGGTGGGGATTGAAACCGTTCTTCAAAGAATTTTGTGACAGGCTCGCCAAAGAAGGTTTCACTGTGCTTGCGCCCGATTTACGAAATGGTGAAGTTGCTCAAACAATTGATGAAGCCAAAGCCTTGATGGAAAAAAGTGATGGTCAACTCGTTGGCGATACTGTGATGGCGGCAAAAGATTATTTGCGTGAAAAGGTTAAAAACAAAATCGGTGTGGTTGGTTTTTCAATGGGTGGTGCGTGGGCATTGATTCTTGCATCGCATAAGCCTGATGAAGTTGGTGCGACGGTTCTTTTTTATGGCAACGAAGGTGTGGATTATGCAAAAGTAAAATCAAAAGTAATGGGGCATTATAGTGATAACGATGAATGGGAGCCAAACGAGTTTGTGGATAACACATTCGCAGAGTTTAAAAAAGCAGGCGTGGACGCAACGCTTCACATCTACCCTGGAGTTGCTCATTGGTTCTTCGAGTCTGACCGCCCTGAATATGATCCCGCTGCCGCGCAGTTGGCTTGGGAAAGAACGGTAGAATTCTTGAAGAAAAATTTATAAATCCAAACTCCCTCTTTCAAGAGGGAGTTTTTTATACCTTGACTCTTTTCAGGCTTTGTGTATAATTCGTTTAGTAAATACTAAACATTCTAAATGAGGCGATGTGACGACAAATTCACAAATCAGGCAAAACTTTATTCAAGGGATGAGTGGGATTAGTCAATTTTGGGGTTTCCCAAAAGCAATGGGCGCAATTTTTGGTGCGCTTTACCTTTCTGCTACTCCCCTTTCACTCGATGAACTTGTAGAAAATACAGGATTAACCAAAGGCGCAATTAGTACGAACGTCCGCACGCTGACTCGGATGGGATTAATTCACCCTGTTACAAGAATGGCTGACCGCAAAGATTACTACGAAGCGGAAACAGATTTTTATAAATCGGTTCAGACTATTCTTAAGGGTCGTCAAAATAACGAATTTGACCGTGCTATCAATTCAGTCAAAGAGACGTTGGCATCTTTGGAAGCAGGCGAAGGCTCATTCGATAAAAAAGAACGCGCTTTCCTGATTGAAAGATTGAAAGCATTGCAAGATTTTTTTGACGCAATAGATAATGTCACCCGTGCAATTTCTAAATTAAATAGTTTAGGAATTAATACAGTACAAAGTGTAATAAAAATCTTGAAATAAAATTTTTTACATGGTTGATAACAAGCCGATTCTAGAGCGGTTTGCTTAATGTTCTTATTTTACAAAAGGAGAAATAAAATGAAAATCGCAGTTACTGGTGCATTTAGTTATTCGGGAAAATATATTACCCGTCGCTTGCTCGCTCAAGGGCATGAAGTGATTACCTTGACCAATCACCCTGAACGAAGTCACATCTTTGATAATAAAGTAAAAGCATATCCACTCAATTTCAATGAGGCGGAAACTACAAAAGCATTAGAAGGTGTAGATACTCTTTACAATACCTATTGGGTAAGATTTGATTGGGGTAAAAATACTCAACCGAATGCAGTAGAAAATACTCGCAAATTAATGAAAGTGGCAAAATCTGCTGGCGTGCGGAAAGTTGTTCATATCAGTATTGCCAACCCAGATATAAACTCGCATTTGCCTTATTATTGGGGAAAAGCGCAAAATGAAAAAACTGTAATTGAAAGTGATATGTCTTATGCAATCCTGCGCCCTACTGTATTGTTTGGGATTGAAGATATTCTCATCAACAACATTGCATATTTAGTGCGTCGCCTCCCATTCTTTTTGCAAATGGGTGATGGTCAATATAAAATTCAACCGATTTACATTGAAGACCTTGCTGAGTTAGCGATTCAAGCCGCTTCACAAACTGGCAATTTGATTTGGGATGCAGTTGGTCCAGATGTTTTCACTTTCGATGAATTGGTAAAAACAATTGGCAAAACCGTTGAGAAAAATCCATATATTCTTCATGTTCATCCACGCATAGCATTAACTGCAGCTCAATTCTTAAGTTTATTTGTCCGTGATGTGTTATTGACACCTGAAGAGGTGGATGGCTTGATGGCAAACTTATTAGTCTCTTCAGAGCCTGCTAGATGCAAAACAAGTTTACGAAAATGGCTGGAAGAAAATAAAGATACAGTCGGTGCTAAATATGCTTCGGAATTGAAAAAGCATTATTTGAAGCCTTCACTTGCCAGTTAGAGTAAATTCGCTTCATAAAAAAGGTTAAGGGTATAATGCTCTTAACCTTTTTATTTTACTTAGGAGAAAATTCTCTATGGCAGAAAATTTTGATGTTGTTGTGATTGGCGCGGGACCTGCGGGATATGTTGCCGCGATTCGTGCCGCACAACTGAAACAGAAAGTCGCAATTGTAGATAAGCAATGGATGGGCGGCGTGTGTTTGAATATCGGGTGTATTCCATCCAAGTCATTGCTCAAAAATGCAGAAGTGGCGCATACTCTACGAGAACGAGGCAAAGATTTTGGGTTTACATTTGATAATCTCAAATTAGATTACAGCGTGGCTTTCAAACGCTCACGCTCAAATTCTGAGCGTCTCGTCAAAGGCATTGGCTTTTTGATGAAGAAAAATAACATTACCGTTTTCATGGGTGCGGCAACTTTTAAGTCAAAAGATACATTGGCAGTTGCATTGAATGATGGAAAATCCACAGAGATCAAAGCAAAAAATATTATCATCGCCACAGGCGCAAGTGCGGCGACTTTACCAAATGTAAAAATTGATGGCAAACAAATTGTCACGTATGTAGAAGCGATTATGCAAGATTGGCTTCCAAAATCTGTGGTGATTGTAGGTGCAGGCGCAATTGGTGTTGAGTTTGCAACCATTTGGAATTCTTATGGTGTGGATGTAACCATTGTTGAGTTATTACCTCGCGTGCTTCCGCGTGAAGATGAAGAAATTAGTAAAGAGTTGACTAAAGAATTAACCAAAGCAGGAATCAAAATCAAAACTGGGGTTAAGTTTGAATCCATTGTTGCCTCTGGAAAAACTGTCAAAGTCAAGTTACCTGATGAAACGCTGGAAGTGGAACAAGTGTTGATAGCAACTTCATTTACACCGAACAGCAAGAACTTAGGTCTTGAAGCGGCTGGAGTCAAAGTCAGCGACAAAGGTTTTATTGAAATCAATGAAAAGATGCAGACGAATGTTCCTAACATTTGGGCAATCGGTGATGTGACAGGAAAGTTAATGCTAGCACACGTCGGCTCGGCAATGGGAATTGTTTGTGCAGAAAATATCGCTGGTGCAGAAACTATAACTTTAGATTATGACATGATGCCGCGTGCGACATATTGTCATCCGCAAGTCGCTTCGTTTGGATATACAGAGGCTCAAGCGCGCGAAAAAGGATTCAATATCAAAGTTGGGCGTTTCCCATTCCAAGCCAATGGCAAAGCACTTGGGCTTGGCGATTATGCTGGCTTCGTAAAAATCATCATGGACGAAAAGTATGGCGAGATTCTCGGCGCGCACATGATTGGTCCAGAAGTGACTGAGTTACTTCCAGAATTAACACTTGCAAGAATGATGGAATTAACACCACATGAAATTGCAAGAAATGTCCATGCCCACCCAACCTTGTCAGAAACATTGATGGAAGCGGCGCATGGGGCAGATGGTCAGCCGATACATATTTAGGTTTATAGAGAACAGAAAGTAGAGAACTGTAAATAAAAGCAAACCTCCGAGGTAAGACCTTGGAGGTTTTTTGTTTTAAGAAGAGCTTTCTTTTACTCTTCTAGCTATTTTTTGCACAACCATAGCAAAACCTGATGCAGGGCTAATTAAGCTCGCAAGAAATACGTCAGCAATTTCGGGCGCCATGTTCTTAATATTTTTAAGGCGGGTTTCAAGAAAAGATTCATTAACTTCATCCCCATCTGATATTGCATCTTTAACGGCTGTTATTTTTTGCTTTATCTCCTCTTTTTTGTCTGATGATAGATTTGTCTGCTTATCAACTTCACGAAAAGTTTTTTCAAAAATTTCGGATTGAATAGATTGGATTTTATTTTCATCACCAATGCTTACAATTGCACCATCTTTAACATCTCCAGTAATCTTAACACCCCCCGCTATATAATCCCCTTTAAATATAAATTGCTGTGTTTCTTCTTTGTTAGATTTATCTACGCTTTCATTCTGCAAATTAACATAGACATCAATTCTTTCTCTTATCCAATCAAAAGCCATTAAATATTTTTTATATTCTTCTTCTAAGATATCAAAATATGGCTTATTTAATATCTTATCAGTTTTTATGTGATTATCAGAATTATAACGGTTACATATATCAAAATACATATTAAGAAATTCTTTATCACCAAAAATTGATGAAAATTCACTCCACCGAGATAAAATTATTTTTCTCTGCTCGTTATAGTCGCCATTGTTATTAGTAATCTTATATAATTCACTTAAAACACCTTTGTAATGCGATTCGATGGTTTCCCTTTTCGATTTACCGCCTACAGGAAAACTATAATCTGGGGTTGAGTGAGAAATTAAGTATTCTTTTATTGACGGAATTGTTATTTGGAACTTATCGCCATTAACTTTTGTTAAGCCATAATTTTGAAGATGAATAATCTTCACAGGGTCTTCAGATAATATCCTTCGAAAATTATCGTGGTCACCTTTAGCGAGAAGCTCCAACATCTTGTACTCATCTTCATAATCTCTTTGTAATGTTTCTATAATATAAACAATATTTTTTAATATCTCTTCTACTGTCAGATTGTTTTTTATGTCTCTAAAAAAAATATCATTAATAGCAGAAATACCTTGTTTTTTGTATTCCCTTACTAAATAACTACACGCTTTACGAGTTAGAAATGGATGTCCACCATACTCTGTTGCTAAAAGACTATACATCTCTTCTGAAAAATGCACGCCCATTAACATAGCAATTCTTGATATCATCTCTTTGACTTCAGATAAAGAAAAAGGTGGCAGGTATAAACTATTCATCCCGCCACCAGTAAATATAGGATTATCTTCACCATCATTAAGAAACTGTATTTCTAAAATTCTTGGATTTATACCAGCTACTATAAAACCCAATAAATCTGGATGGTGCTGAGATATAGAGCGTAGAGCTTGCCAAAATTCAAGAAAATCTCTTTCACCATTATCACCACGCCAGTGAGATTGTGTATTTTTTAGACCATAGGTAATTTTATCTATCTCATCAAAAATCAATAAAAAACGTTTCTCATTCATTGAGGACGTAGCATCTTTGAGAATTTCTCTTAATGTATCACCACATGTTTTTTCATCAAATTTATACTTGGTTCGGTTTATTTTTGGTTTGCCAGTAGAATCATGATAAGATTGCCATTCATCTAAAATTTTTTCTCCAATATATTGAATAAGTTCAAACCAACGTTTTTTATATATTGTAGTTGTGCTACAGTCAAAATAAAAGGCATATCTTCCATTTACTCTAATTCTTC
Source organism: Anaerolineales bacterium (assembly GCA_016789365.1). Lineage (GTDB taxonomy): Bacteria > Chloroflexota > Anaerolineae > Anaerolineales > Villigracilaceae > Villigracilis. The sequence continues at coordinate 13,420 of JAEURH010000046.1, read as the reverse complement.
TCATAAGTGCGTATAGGACAGAAGTTTTACCTATTTTCCTTAATCCAAATAAACCGCTATTTTTACCGGCATCATAAATATCATAAAGATTATCAACTTCTGCTTGCCTTCCAACAAAGTCCCAATCATTTATTAAAGCATCGGAATATCCAAATAAATCTACACCATTAAACCGCGAGTGAAATTTTTGCCAGATATTTTTTTGTTGGGTCTCCTTAAAAAAATCATCATATGAAAATGGAATGACCACTCGCATATCAGGCTTTTTCATTCGTAGTATTTCAATTTCGCTCACAATTTTAGGGTTTTTGCTAACTAATATAAACTTTCTAACTTGCCCAATACGGTTTCGAAAAACTTGCCTATTACCAACCTCATCAAGGTATGAAGATGATACTAAATTATCTACAAAATCTAAAAATCGGTCATTAATTTCATCTTGGCGTAAAAATAAAACGAGTGTTTCATCAGGCTCAAATTCAAGTAAAAGTTTTTTGCGAAACTCACTAGTAGCACGAATAAAGATGTATGGATAAGGAATTTGTTTAAAAACATCTTCCCTAGCAAAAGTCACTAATGCCTCTTTTTCAAAAAAAGATACACAAATTTTAATCTCCTCATCTAAAAAATAAACTTTTTTACCATCTATTTTAGTATATCTATATTCTAGATTTGGAACTCTACCCATGTTATCTTCAAACATATCTAACCTCCGATTTCTTAAGTTGACCAAAGATATAAAATTATATCATTCAAGGAGATAGAAGTAATAAGGGAGGAATAGGTAAGTACTAGTGTTGGGTTGAGAACGAAATTGAAGAACAAGAACCATGCATAAACAAGAAATGAAGCGGGGCTATATTTGATATAATTGTCTAGTCAACTTGATAAATATGGAATAGTGTGCTATTAACTATCCTATCAATTTAAGAAAAGGGTTTGCAAATGCATCGAGAACGAGTTTCAGAAAATGTTTTTTGGTTTCAAAGTGAAGTGTACGCGCAAGTGACGGCTGGCGTGATTGTGGGTCCGCAATGGGCAGTGGTGATTGATACGCTTGCCCTGCCCGAAGAAACAATGGCAATGCGTGAATTTATTGAACATGAATTGGGCGTGCAGGTTCGATATGTAATTAACACCCACTATCATGCTGACCACTGCTGGGGCAATTGTTTTTTCCCTGGTGCCACTGTGGTTGGTCATTCCAAATGCCGTGAGTATTTAATTGAAGAGGGTATTCCGTCTTTAGAGGCATCGCAAAAACAGAATCAAAGCCTGCGCCAAGTGAAGATTGTTCCCCCGCATGAGACATTTACAAGCGGAGAAATGACGCTTCGAGTCGGGAAGAAGAACTTGATTCTGTTTCCCTCATTTGGTCATAGCAACGACGGCATTTCAATTTTAGTTGAAGAAGACCGTGTGTTGTTTGCTGGAGATGCGTTCATGCCACTGCCCTACATTGTAGATGGCGATGTGGACGACATGATTGCTTCTATCAAAAAGATTGGGCGCATGGAACTTGAAAATATTATTCAAGGGCATGGCGATATTATTTTGCGCGGCGAAATTGATGCGGCAATTAAAGAAAATTTGAATTACTTGAATAATATTAAGAAAGCAGTCAAATCTGTTGCAAAACGTAAAAATGCCGAAGAGTTGATTGAAGAAATTTCTATTGAAGAATGCGGAAAAAGCAGAGTGTATTTAGGGGGGTTAGCAGAGACATTACACCGCCGCAACTTACGAGCTTTATTGACACAATTTACTGATAGCTGAAAGGAAAAAGTACAATGACGAAAACAAAATCTTGCAAAGTGGCGGAAAAATTATTTACACCAGTTCAACAATTTATTCATCAAGAAACATCATGTTTAAGTTAAGAATAACGATGATATTAGGAAGTCAATAGCATGATTGCCGTTTCTGTATTATCGGTATTTGCAGTGGCACTGCTTTCGCCATTGCTGTTTCGAAGACAAAATAACAACATATCCCCTTGGCTAATCGCCTTACTTCCGCTGGGATTATCGGCATATTACATTAGCCTACTTCCATCTGCCGCGGTGGGCAATCCGCTCACGTTCACCCGCCCCTGGGCCGAAGCATTGGGGGCAAGTTTCTCCTTCCGTGCCGATGGGCTAGGTCTACTCTTTGCTCTGCTCATCAGTGGCATTGGTACGCTGGTGGTTATTTATGCAAGGGGATATCTCAACCAGAAAGACCTTGCTCTTTTCTACCCATGGCTTCTCGCCTTTATGGGTGCAATGCTCGGGGTTGCGCTATCAGACAACCTCATCCTGCTCTTCATTTTCTGGGAGCTAACCAGTTTGAGCTCTTTCATGCTAATAGGCTTCAAGAATGAGAAAGAAGCGGCGCGTTCATCTGCATTGCAGGCATTGCTTGTGACCAGCGCTGGTGGACTGGCAATGCTCGCAGGAATTATCCTACTGGGAATGGCAGGCGGGACGTATGAAATTTCTGCGCTTCTTTCAAACAGGATGGCAGTTCAGTCCCACTCGTTATACTTGCCGGCGCTGATACTAATTCTTCTTGGTGCGTTCACCAAATCGGCTCAGTTCCCGTTCCATTTTTGGTTACCAAATGCTATGGTAGCGCCGACTCCCGTCAGCGCGTATTTGCATTCTGCTACCATGGTTAAAGCAGGTGTGTATTTGATGGCTCGCCTACACCCCGTTCTCGGTGGTACAGACGCATGGACATACATCGTCGGTGGCGTTGGAACATTGACGATGTTAATTGGCGGCTATCTTGCACTCAGCCAAACTGACCTTAAACGCCTACTAGCATATTCCACGCTGAGTGCGCTTGGCACTCTAACTATGCTCATTGGTTTAGGAACGCCGCTCGCGTTAAAGGCGGCGGTTGTGTTGTTGCTAGCGCACGGCTTGTATAAAGGTGCATTATTCCTTGTTGCCGGCGCTTTGGAGCATGAAACTGGCACACGCGATGTGACCAAACTTGGCGGGCTGTTTCGCGTAATGCCAATTACTGCCATTGGTGCGGGAGTAGCCGCGCTTTCGATGGCGGGTCTACCTCCGCTATTCGGCTTTATTTCGAAAGAACTTATTTATGAAACGGGTTTAGAAATCAACCTCTGGCTGACTGTTGCGATTGTGGCAATGGGATTGTTCAATGTCTTCATTGCAATTGTTGTGGGCGTTGGTCCATTCATTGGCAAACAAACGAAGACTCCAAATAAAGCACATGAAGTACCGTTTAGTATGTGGCTGGCACCAACGCTCCTTGCAGGGTTGAGCCTGTTTGCAGGGATGTTTCCGGGCGAAGTATCCAGCCTGATAATCAGCTCAGCAACTTCAAGCGTGGTCGGTGAGGCGGTAGTTGTCAAATTGAAATTATGGCATGGAATCAATCCTGCTTTCTTGCTAAGTATTGGAACAGTGATAGCCGGTATTGCCTTGTTCTTTGTGAGGAATTCCTTGCGAAGTGTGTTACAAAAATTTGAGTGGAAGTGGGGACCTGGTTATCTTTACAACTATGCCCTTGAAGGTTTAATGAATTTTGCAAACTGGCAAACCCGTATCATCCAACATGGATACTTGCGGTATTACTTGCGGGTCATTGTCTTAATCCTCACAGTCAGCGGGGCAGTTGCCCTGTGGCGTATTCCCAGCGTAAATTTGATATCTTCTTTTAATGACTCTAATACCTCGAATGTTATGTTTTATGATGTTATGCTGGCAGTCTTAATCCTTGGTTCAGCGTTGGTGGCGGTACTTTCACCCTCGCGCATGGGAGCAATTGTTGCGCTGGGAGCGGCGGGATATTTGATTGCACTCATTTATCTTTTTTTTGGCGCACCCGACCTTGCCATAACCCAATTTGCCATTGAATCGCTCACTGTAATCTTATTTGTTCTAGCGTTCTATCATTTGCCAAAATTTCAAACTTTTAGTTCAGCCAGTGAGCGAAAGATTGACGCTGTGATTTCCCTATTGGCAGGTGCTTTGATGACCATGCTTGTGCTGGTGGCAGTGGACGTTCAGATTGCAAGTTCCATCTCTCATTATTATATAGAAAACTCTCTGCCACTGGCATACGGACGCAACATCGTTAATGTGATTCTGGTGGATTTCCGCAATTTGGATACGCTAGGCGAGATTACTGTTCTCGGTGTGGCTGGCATTGGCGTGTATGCCCTACTAAAATTTCGCAAAGGAAAGGAGTAATCAAAATGAAAATGGATTCCCTAATACTAAAAACTACAGCTCGTTTGCTGTTACCAAACCTGCTTCTATTTTCGCTGTTTATCTTTATCCGTGGACATAACGAGCCAGGCGGCGGTTTCATTGCTGGGCTAGTGGCATCTGCTGCCTATGCGTTGTATTCAATTGCCTTTGATGCTGAGCAAGCCCGTCATGTATTGGGGATTGAAACCCGCCTCTTGATTGGAATTGGGCTGGTACTTGCCTTGTTATCTGGTTTTTTTAGCATGTTCGGTGGGCAAGCTTTTCTAGTAGGGCTTTGGATTGACCTGCCCTTGCCATCCCCATTCAACAAAGTGGGCACTCCACTGCTTTTCGATATGGGCGTTTTTCTGGCAGTAGTAGGGGTTACGCTAACTTTCATTTTTGCTTTAGAAGAGGTAAAGTAAACATGGAAGTTATTCTTGCGATTGTTATTGGCGGGTTATATGCGGCAGGCATTTATATGCTCTTGCGTCGTAGCCTTGTGAAATTGTTACTCGGTTTGGGGCTGATTAGCCACGCCGCGAACTTGCTAATTTTTACTGCCGCACGACTAACACGTGCCGCATCACCCATTATCCCTGTAAGCGAAGAAGCGTTTCCAGCATCCTACGCCGACCCACTACCACAAGCACTCATCCTGACCGCCATTGTAATCAGTTTTGGTGTTATTGCTTTTGCGCTGGCGTTATCATATCGCACTTATAAAATAGCAGGTTCAGATGACCTTGATAAGATGAGGGAAACTAAAGAATGAACATACTGTTGCCACTCCCCATCATCATACCCCTGTTAACGGGCATTGTTGCTCTACTGGCATATCGTTCGCGAACAGCACAACGTTGGTTGAATGTCACTGGCTCTACGGCATTGTTGATTGCTACAATTTTCTTGCTGATAGGTGTAGAGCGAAACGGCATCTATGCTGTACAGATAGCTGGCTGGCTGGCTCCATACGGTATAACGCTTGTGGCAGACCTGTTGAGCGCCATCATGTTAGTTTTGGTAGGCATCATTGGCTTAGCAGTTGCTATTTTTTCACTGGCAGATATTGAACCCGCTGATGAGACATTTGGTTTTCATCAACTTTACCAATTCCTGTTGATGGGTGTGTGCGGTGCATTCCTGACCGGTGACTTGTTCAATCTCTATGTTTGGTTCGAAGTGATGCTGATGGCATCCTTCGTTCTGCTAGCACTTGGCGGCGATCACGGACAGATGCAAGGCGCTCTTAAGTATGTCACAATTAATTTGGTATCTTCCGCCATTTTTCTCGCCGCACTAGGTTTGCTGTATGGCACGGTTGGCACGCTCAACATGGCAGATGTAGCAGATAAATTTTCTAAGGAATTATCAGCGCAAGAAAGTGGGCTGATTAATACATTAGCAATCCTGTTCCTGATTGCTTTTGGAATCAAAGCTGCAATCTTCCCGCTCTTTTTCTGGCTTCCAGACTCGTATCACACCCCATCGGTGTCAGTCTCGGCTGTGTTCTCAGGACTCCTAACCAAGGTTGGCGTATATGCCCTTATACGCGTCTTCACTCTGGTATTTGTGCAAGATATGGATTTAATTCACAATCTTATCCTCATCATAGCTGGCTTAACGATGGTGACTGGCGTCTTAGGAGCAGCCTCACAGATGGAATTTCGCCGTGTGTTATCCTTCCATATCATTAGCCAAATTGGGTTCATGATTATGGGGCTAGGATTGTTTACGCCCATTGCGCTTGCTGGTTCGGTTTTTTACATCGTGCATCACATTATTGTAAAGTCGAATCTTTTTCTAATAAGTGGTGTCGTAAAACACATGTATGGGACATTAAAACTGAAAGAAATTGGTGGGCTATATAAACGCATGCCCATCTTAGGGATTCTCTTTCTTGTTGTGGCATTGTCACTTGCAGGCTTTCCACCCCTTTCCGGTTTCTTTGCTAAATTCGGTCTGATTAGGGAAGGATTGGTGCAGGAAAGCTATTTTATCGTTTTTGTTTCGCTGGTTGTTGGACTTTTGACATTGTTTTCAATGATTAAGATATGGAATGAAGTTTTTTGGAAGGAACTGCCTGAACATGTGGACATCCCTACATCTGCGATGAACCAAGCGGGGCTGAAAATTTTATTCGCACCCATTGTTGTACTTGCTTTCATTACTATCTTAATCGGATTGGGAGCATCCCCAATCTTTGACTTGGCACTACGCGCCGGTGAGCAATTACTGAACCCATCCATATACATCCGAGCAGTACTAGGAGATTCGCCATGAAATACTTCATTCTGAATATCATCCTTGCCATCATCTGGTCACTTTTAGAAGAGGATATCAACGCCTCAAATCTGATAATTGGATTTATCTTAGGACATATAGTTCTACAACTATCACGCAGAGCTTTAGGACCTTCCCCCTACTTGTACGGGATTTTCAAAGCGATTGATTTGGTTCTTTATTTCTGGGTAGAAATCTTTAAGACCAACTTGCGACTCGTTGTGGACGTGTTGACACCTATAAACTATATGAAGCCTCGTATCATCGCCGTGCCACTTGATGTGACCAGCGACGCAGAAATTACTGCCCTCGCAAACTTGATATCGTTGACCCCTGGCTCGCTTAGTTTGGATGTATCCGCAGACCGCCATGTGCTGTATATTCATGCTATGTATGCTGAAGACAAAAATAAAGTAATCCGTGATGTCAAGGGCAAACTGGAGCGGCGCTTGCTCGAATTCGCCTCGCCCGCAAAGGACAATTCATGACAATTTTAAACATGCTCTCGTTTGGATTATTGATAGCGGCTTTTGTGCTCGCCTTCGCGCGGATGATTCGTGACCCTCGTCGGGAACACCGAATTCTTGCCCTGGATCGCGTGGTTGCGGTTGACCTGATGTCCACACTCTCTATTGGGTTGATGATACTATATGCCGCGGTTACCGGCCAAACTGTGTTTTTTGATGTAGCAATAACACTGGCTTTTATTGCTTTCCTTGGCACAACAGCATTTGCGCGTTATCTAGAAAAGGGAAAGAAATGAACCTGCTTTCAGAAATATTAATGTTTATTGGTGCATTCTTCATGTTTGTAGCCGCGCTTGGAGTTTTCCGTATGCCAGATATTTATATGCGCCTGCATGCCAATACCAAATCTGCAACATTTGGAGTGCTTTTCCTTGTGTCTGGCGCGGCATGGCACTTTTGGGAAATTGCCATCGTTATGCGTGCTATTATCATTGTTATTTTCATCTTCGCTACTGCGCCAGTCGCCGCTCACATGCTAGGACGTGCCGCATACTTTGCCAAAGCACCCGTGTGGAAAGGCACACTCAGCGACGACATGAAAGACAAGTACGACCCCAAAACACACGAACTCGCTGGGATACAAAAGAACCATAAGCCTACGACAGCCAAATCAAAAAGAGACAAACAAGACGATTAATTTAATTTATATGCTTGAATCATGTCACCAACAAAATCACTTTTGGGGCTTCCCCCGTTTCAACAAGGCGGCTTAGATTCGCTCTGCGGTTTATATAGCATCATCAATGCAGAGCGATTCGTCAACCATTCTACCGACGAAGAATCACAACAGTTATTCAATAGTCTGATTCATTATCTCGCTCGGCGTGGGTTGCTGAGCAAATTTCTTATTGACGGAATCATCCACACCGAAATGCTTGTGATTCTAAAAAGAGTGGTGGGAAAAAAACGTATTTCCAATGTAAGCATTCCATTTCGTGGCGTGCCAACACCAGACCTCACGCGCTTTTGGAAATACATGCAATGGTTTTTAGATGGCACGCCCGGGCGTGCCATCATCCTCGGCTTACAAGGCTATCACGACCATTGGACTGTGATAGAAAAAATCACCAATCGCTCCATTCTTTTATATGATTCATCATTAATTAAAAGATTACCCCGCGACCGTTGCACCACCGTCTACGCTACGGGACAAAGAAAGCATCTACTTCTCCCTGCCCAAACATATTTTCTTTCCAACGAAATTCTGGATGTGAGTCAGTATGATACATAACAAGACCTCAGAGATTTAGAAAATCTCCGAGGTCTAATTTTTTAAGATTGAAATTCAAACATCGGGTGGATTATACGATATTTGAGATTCAGAAATTGGAATTTGGGAATCGGGAATAGTTCTAGGGCTTGGTTAATTCAGTTATTGTTTTTAGGTATGAAGGTCTAAAGAAAATGATTTAACTTTTTATTAAATATCAAGGACTTTACAATAGTAATTATCATTATCTATATCTTCAAATCGTACTCCAAAATTTTCGAAAAATGCAATAATTAAATGTAAACCGTCTTTTAGGTCTGTCTCATTTTGGCTTTGTTTTTCTCTAAAAAATTCCATTATAGCGAAAGTTTTTCCGTTAACAAAATTAGATTTCAGGAGATTCTCACGAGAAATTTTATCAGGGTAGAAATGTGCTAAAGAAAATGTGTGAGCTAAAGTAATTCCCATTTCATCTATATGTTTTTTTATTCTGTTAAGAAATAAATCTACATTTGCATGTATTCTAAATGATTCTATTTCCTGCTTTATATGCTCATAATAAGACTTATCAGTTATCAATTCAAGTAAACCGTTCATGTTAGATGAAATTTGTTTTTCCCACAATTCAGTTTTTGAAGGGAAATATGTATCTAGCATTCGAAAAGCAAAATAGTCAGAGGAGTACTCATCATAAAGGCGATACATATTTTCAAGATACATACCTGAAACAAATGAAGTATTAATTATTTTGGGAAAAGATTTTTTATTAACTAAATGATGAAGTTCATGAAAAACCGTCAACAACCTAGTTTGAGAGTCCTGAGTTTCAGTGTAAAGGGAAGGAGACAACACAATCACATAACCATTTTCAACTTCTACAATTCTTCCGAGTACATTAATAATATTCGCCCCAAGTCCTCTCAAGGATTTATATGTTTTAGTGTTTTCTAATTTATTAATTTCAAATTGAAAATCTATTGGAACGATTATCTTCTCTAGTTGAATTGATTGAATAAAATCTTTTGGCAAAATTTCAAAAGCATATTGCAATTCTTGTTTTATAAGATGTTTTTGTTCGTCCGTTCCAACCTCAATAATAATATCCATATAATCACTCTAATATTTTGAACTCAATTCTTATTAAACTACTACCAATTCCGTCGTAGTCTCTCGTGGACTCTTCTGCGCCACATAATGTAAATCACCGGGCTTGTTATATTTTTCTTTATACGCCTTCGTGACCAAATCATTCAGTTCTTTATTTTTAACTTGTATGGCACGAACTTTAATTCCACGTTTTGAACCTGCTACATAAATTGTTCCATTGGGGTCTTCGAGAAACGTCCGCCACCAACTACGTGGTTTCTTACTCCACGAACGGACGAAGACTCGTCCGTTCACAGTCACAACCCAAATGCCGATAATTTTATGGTCTGAATTTGTGCCAGCCCGAATGCCAAGCATTCTTTCTTTGTCAATTTTTGCAAGTGTGGCTTTAGGAAATGTTTTTTTATTCGCCATTTCTAACTCGCTTTTACTCTTTTATTCTTGATATTTGCATAAATTAATCCACCTACTGGACTAAGAATCACGCCTGTTAGGATATGAAAAATTAATGCAATACAACTTTGTAATAATACAAGAATAATAAAGAACATCGAACCAAAACCTACTTGATTGAGAGTTTCCATTTCGGCTGGGATTGCTTGATATAAATATTTCTCCATTCCGCCTGTGAAAGAAACCAGCAAAATCAAGAAGAACGTTATCACCCCGTCAATGGTTGCAGCTAGAAAACCTGATAATGCTCCAGATTTCAAAATCTCATTTTGCGGACGGGGTTCAGCAGTCCAATGAACTTCAAGTATGCCGGGCAAAGGATAAAGAAATAAGAAAATAAAACAAGCAATGTAACTGATAATCACCCCAATTTCGATTGGTAAGAAAAAAATAGTAAAGGCTGGCAAGGTAAATACAATTTGCAAAATCCCCACAATGATTCCCGCTTTTATCCATGCTTTCATACAAAACTCCTAGGTCGTCTTTTCATGTTCTTCTAAATCAGTCAGTAACAAATCCAATGCACCAGATGAAATTTGTAATTCTCGTAATGAAATCGCCAATGAAATTATCATCAAAATTAATGCAAGCGCAAACGCCCATTGACCAATCAGCACTAAGCCTGCGAAAAGTGCAAACATGCTGATAACGCATAACAACAAACTCAACACGCCAAAGATTTGCATATTCTTAATCAAATACACACGCTGGCGTAAGTTATCAATTTGAGGTAATAAAGTTGTATCGTGGCTTTTATGATACTGATTATGTAAATTACGGATAATCGTAGCAAGAGTCAAAAAGCGATTGGTATATGCCAAAAGTAATAATGAAACTGTCGGGAATAATAAAGCGGGGGTTGTTAATGAAAAATCCATTTGTTAGCCACAGAGCACACAGAGAGCACAGAGGTTCTTTTTGTTTTTCTCAAAAAACTCTGTGACCTTTGTGGCAAATCACATTAACCAATTCCAAAACTAACTTCACTGGGGTTCACCAACAACATCGGCACATGCATATTGAATTGCGGCAAATACATATTGCTCACATCCGCATCATAAACAGACATCCACGTTGCATGAGAAATGTCGAGGTTAGTAGCCAAGTCGCTTTGAGTCGAGATGCGGATTTTTCCCTTCATCGTAAATGCCCCTAATAAAATATCCACAAATTGCATCACACGGTTTAATTCGCTGGTTTCAAAATCAGCAGGTTCTTCGGCAGGTGGCGCTACATGAAACGCAATCACTTCTTTAATAGACATAAACATTTCATTATATGAAAATGATTTTGGTTGTGCGCCTGCAAACAACAAAACATTTGGTTTTAGCAAATGAATATAATTTAATTGATTTTGAGTCCGAAGCCAAATGCCCGCGCGCACATTTTCTTTAACAACAATTTCTCCGCGCACAAACATGTGATGCGTATATGCCATCACCGTCGCAAGTCGTTCATCTGATGCAAGTGGTTTCATGTGGACTCCGTTGTGCCTATTATAGTTTATACTCACGAAGTTATGACAATTGAAATGACCAAAGACAAACGCTGGATTATCCCGCCTCAGATTACGGGGGAAGCGGATTCTGCACTAGAAAAATTTCCACCTATCTTGCGGCAGATTCTTTTTAATCGTGGCTTCGCCACATACGAAGAATCGAAAAACTTCTTAAACGGAAAACCAAACATTGATACCAATCCATTCCAAATGACTGGAATGGAAAATGCGATAGATAGAATCCAATTTGCAATTAAGAATAATGAATCGATTGCCATTTATGGTGACTATGATGTCGATGGAGTCACTGCTACGGCTTTATTAGTAGATGCGTTAAGAAGATTAGATGCAAATGTTGAAGGCTATATTCCAAATCGTTTTGAAGAAGGCTATGGATTAAATCCCAACGCACTAGATGATTTAAAAGCAAGAGGTGTGAAATTAGTTATCAGTGTAGATTGTGGAATTCGTTCACCAAACGAAGCACTTCATGCAAAAAACATCGGCTTAGATTTAATCATCAGTGACCATCATCATCCAGATGGTGAAAACTTACCCGAAGCCTTTGCAGTGATAAATCCCAAACAACATGGTGACGTGTATCCTGATAAAGATTTAGCAGGCGTTGGCATTGCATACAAAATTGCTGAGGCTTTATTCAGTGTGCAAGAACCGATGATTAATGATTTGGATTGGTTGCTGGATTTGGTCGCCTTAGGCACAGTCGCAGATTTGGCTCCGCTTGTAGGTGAAAATCGTGTATTAGTAAAAAGAGGTTTGCGTCAAATGCGCCAGACTTCACGCCAAGGTTTGTTTTCGTTAGCAGGTGTTTCTGAATTATCCATTCAAAAAGTGACCGCCATGGATATTGGCTTTCGGCTTGGTCCACGCTTGAATGCCTCAGGCAGATTAAAAGAAGCACTCGCCTCTTTTGAGTTATTGACGACAACAGATGTTTTTAAAGCAGGCGAACTCGCTCAGCAATTAGAAATGCAGAATCGAGAACGTCAACGCATTACGCGCGAAATGCAAACTCGCGCAGAAGAAATTGCAATGAGTCAGGATAAAGATTCGCATTTACTTTTTGCAGTGGATGAAAGTTTTAATTCAGGTGTGATTGGTCTTGCCGCTTCACGTTTGACAGAAAAATATTATCGCCCTGCGGTTGTCGCCTCCAAAGGTGAAGAAGAGACTCGCGGCTCATGTCGTTCGATTCCAGAATTTCATATCACTGATGCGCTTGACCAATGTGCGGATTTACTCGTCAGGCACGGTGGTCACGCCGCGGCGGCAGGCTTTACAGTCAAGAATGAAAATTTAGCAGAATTAGTTTTGCGTTTGAAATCTGTCGCCGAAGAAAAATTATCAGGGACAGAACTCAAGCCTACGGTCACAGCTGATGCGGAAGTGTCGTTAAGTGAAATCCGCCCTGAGCTGTATGAAAAATGTTTACGTTATCTCGAACCAACAGGTTATGGAAATCGAGAACCGTCTTTTGTTGCCAGAAATGTCAAAGTGAAAAATTCTCGCACGGTGGGCGCGGAAGGCAAGCATTTGAAATTAACCTTAGAAGATGAAAAAGGTTTATCCCATGATGCAATTGGTTTTCGTTTGGGTGATTGGCAAAAACACATGCCCGCGCGTGTGGATATTTTGTTCACATACGAATTGAACGAATTTAATGGGCGCGTAAATTATCAATTGAATTTGAAAGATTTAAAAAAATCGTAGGTCACGCTAAGTGCCCAGATATGGGTATGTAGCGTGACAAATAAAATAAATAAAATTCGGTAGTGGGTCTTTTTACATGATACGTTTAATTGGAGTAAATCAGCTTGCTGGTTTATAGGTGAAAAGGAAAGCCTTTTCAATCCAAAATATAGCAAAACATAAGCTAAAACGAAAACGAGTAACTTTAAGAGCAGTTTACCCATTCCATAATATAGCAGAGCTAAAAACGAATTAGCAAGAATTTTTTCCTATAAGTTTACCCAAGAGCTATTCCTCAAAACTACCTGATGAAAAAACAAACTGATCGTTAAGTATCTGATGAGACAATGTCCCCTTAAAAACTTCTTTAACTAACTCTTCTGAAGTAATGTCATTTGAAAAAATAATAATGGACCCAAAGATC
>JAEURH010000045.1 GCA_016789365.1 Anaerolineales bacterium | reverse complement strand
CGGCGCGAATATTTTGGCAGAGTTAGCAGGCTATGGCGCAACGGCTGATGCTTATCACGTCACTGCTCCACATGAAAATGGGGCGGGCGGTTCGGCGGCAATTCGTATGGCGTTAGAGTCTGCTGAGGCGAATATCCAAGATGTAGGCTATATCAATGCGCATGGAACGGGCACCCAGTTGAACGACCAAGCCGAGACGCGCGCAGTCAAAGCCACATTTGGTGACTTGGCATATAAAATTCCAATTTCATCTACAAAATCTATGACAGGTCACATGATGGGCGCGACAGGCGCTTTGGAAGTCATCTTTTGTGTGAATGCGATTCGGGATGGCATTTTACCGCCAACGATTAATTATCAAACTCCAGACCCTGAATGTGATTTGGATTACATCCCCAACAAAGCGCGTGAGGCAAAAATTTCGCTGGCAATCAGCAATGCGTTCGGGTTTGGCGGTCATAATGCAGTGTTGGCTGTCAGGAAATATTAAGTTTTTAGCCACAGAGCGCACAGAGTTCACAGAGATTTTTAAGAGGTTTTCTCAGAACTCTCTGCGAACTCCGTAGCTGATTTTCTCAACAACTCACCTTGTAGATTGTGAAATTGCGTGCTATAATCCGCCCTCGCGCTTAGAAACTAATCAGAAAGTATAAGGAAGAACGAAAATGGCAGACCTAATTAAAGCCGTTGAGGCAAAAGATAACGAAAAAATCCCCCAACTCAATGCTGGGGATACCGTCAGTGTGCATGTGAAAATTAAAGAAGGTGAACGCGAGCGTATTCAAGAATTCAAAGGCTTGGTGATTCGTTTGCGAAACAGCGGCAACAACGCTTCATTGACCGTCCGCCGTATGGCATCGAACGGTATTGGTGTAGAAAGAACCTTTTTACTCCGCTCACCCCGTATTGACAAAATTGTTGTAGAACGCAAAGGCAAAGTCCGCCGCGCGCAACTTTACTACATGCGTGGCTTGACTGGCAAAAGCGCCCGCATCAAAGAAAAATTTACAAACTAAGTTTTATCAAGTCCCTGAAATTTTCAGGGACTTTTTATTTTGTAAGTAAGTCAGACTCAGTACTTGGAAGCCCTTCGGGCTGATTGCAGAGTCCGTTTTAACGGACTTTCACGAACTGAGGCAGGGCTTTAGCCCGCCGATTCATTGAAATTAAGTCTATTTCGATTATCTTAATCAATTTTATTTATGTGCTATTTTATAGGAAATTTAGGGAGTGGCTAAAAAGGAGAGTAAAAAGAGTTTTTTTACCACAGAGAACACTGAGTTCACGGAGAAAATAAGAGGAAATCTCTGTGTTCTTTGTGGTCTCTGTGGTAAATTCTTTTTCTTTACCCTTGAAATTAGCCACTCCCGAAATTTATGTGACAGGTTTTCAAACATACTTTATTGTTAAGTCAATTTTCCTGCTCTGGGTTATGATTAACTCATAACATCATCAACAATTTGGAGACACATGGCAAAACCATTAATCGGCATCACAACCTATAATGCAAAAAATCCATACGGACGCGATATTGCGGCTGTGCAACACACTTATATTCAGGCGGTCACACAAGCAGGCGGCGTTCCCGTTTTAATCCCTGCTATTTTGCCAACCGATGACCTCAATGAGTTATACGCTCGTTTGCAAGGAATTTTATTTTCGGGCGGTGGTGATATTTCACTAAAATATTTTGATGGCGAAAATCATCCAAAAATTGACCTCGTGGATGAAAATCGTGATGTAACTGAACTTTCTTTGCTTCGCCAATCGGTTGAAAACGAAAAACCATTTCTTGCAATTTGCCGCGGTATGCAAATCATGAACGTGGCATTGGGCGGCACGCTTCACACGCATATCCCAGATCAAATTCAAAACTCATTAAAACATGATAACGAAGAATTCAAGCACATTGCTCATCCCGTCAATATTGATGAAGATTCAAAAATGGCAGAAATCTTCGGTGAGACATTATTGCAGGTTAACAGTTTGCATCACCAAGCGATTAAAGACCTCGCTTCAAACTTGCGGATAGTTGGTCATGCACCTGATGGCGTTATCGAAGCCGTAGAATTACCAGACCATCCGTACGCAATCGGAGTCCAATGGCACCCCGAATGGCTGACTGACCAATCTGTCATGCGAAGATTGTTTAAGTCGTTTGTGGATGCTTCGGGAAATAATTCGTAATGCGTAAAACGTAAATTACGAATCACGCATTACGGATTACGATTAATCAATACCAGTTTTTTATAATGACTTCCCCATCCCATCCCATTGGCATATTTGACTCAGGCGTAGGCGGATTATCTGTTCTGCGTGAAATTCGGTCATTGATGCCAAATGAAAATATCATCTACTTTGGTGACCAAGGTCATGTGCCTTATGGTCCACGTTCTATGGAGCAGATTCAAAACTTTTCAGAGGGAATTACAAATTTTTTATTGCAACATGATTCAAAAATTATTGTCGTGGCTTGTAACACGGCTTCAGCCGCGGCATTGAAATATTTACGAGAGAAATTCCCTGACGTGCAATTTGTAGGCATGGAGCCTGCCGTTAAACCTGCAGCCGAAAAAACACAGACAAAAAAGGTTGGTGTACTTGCAACACCTGCAACATTTCAAGGTGCTTTATATGCTTCAGTAGTTGAGAGATTTGCCTCTGACGTAGAAATTTTTCAAAATACCTGTGTAGGTTTGGTGGAGCAAATTGAAGCTGGGGAGTTAGATTCTGATAAAACAAGGAAAATTCTTGAAGATGCTTTGCTCCCCATGCTAGAAAAAAATATTGATACTGTTGTACTTGGATGTACACATTATCCGTTTGTGATTCCGTTGATAGAAAAAATTGTCGGGGATAGTGTGCGTGTCATTGACCCTGCTCCAGCGGTGGCAAAACAGGTTCAACGTCTGCTAGAAGTAAAGGGATTAAGAAATTCGTCTAATGAAAACGGGGAAGTGGTATTTTTTACTTCTGGTGATGTGAAATCAACCGAAAATGTTGTATCAAAATTGATAGATGAAAAAGTGGAAATAAAATCTGCTACTTGGAAGAATGATTGTGAGGTTGCAAACTAACTGCACGCTTTGTTAAGCACGGTATAGGGGACAACATGATTAATTATCAGGAAGATCGTCATAATTTATTCCTGACTTTCGTTCCTTAATTGCATCGTAAATGATCGAAATGACTAACCATGCTAATCCAAGAATTAAACCATACGCGCCACCTTGTACTGGGAATACTATATATGCTAACCCATTTTGATCTCCAATTGGGTGTAACCAATAATGCACAATACCATTTTTATCAAATCCATAAGCAAAAGCTATTGCAGCTGGTCCAAAATTCTGACAAACAGATATTGAATCTATCAGCCACTTGGTTGATGGCGAGTACATGCCGCAACCGCTTGAATTAGAAATATACTCTTCACTTGCAGGTGCGATTTCATACTTATGCCAACAATTTTTTTCACATGCAATTGGTCGAAACGGGTACATTTCACTTGATGGATAATAATAAATATTGTCAGATTCTGTTTTTATCCATATTCCCTTATTTACAGACAAAATCTTTTGTGGTTCTTCTGGAGGTTTAGAAAGTTTTATCCAAGAGATAAAAAAGCCTTGCACATAAATGTGGGCAGCGATAAATCCACCTAGTATTCCAATCCCTAACAAGATAAAGAATGTTTTCATTTACGATGACCGCAATTTTTTTGTGATTGAACTTTATAATCGAAATAATGTGAACTAGAACCTAAATATAAATCTACATTAAAAATTTGACAATACTTTTTCAGCGAGGTATTCATCAATCCGCAAAACCGATTTGCAAATCTTCGAGTTTGATTTTAACTCTGCTTAATGCCTCAAAACTCAAATTCCAACTTTCTAAACTATATTGATTGGCAACACGGTCAAATAAAGCATGATACCCTGCTTTGACCATCACATTCCAATTCAAGCCAAGTAAAGCAGAAACATTTTTTATGGCAGAGATATTTTCACTTTCAATTTCAACAAACTCACCATACGGCAATTCATCGAGCATAATGTGAGTTTCATTTAATTCATAAGTCGTGCGAAATTTTTCATAAAACACAACAGGTGTAAAACCTAGTGACTCAAGAAGTTTTTTTGCTTTATCAAAATCTTCTACTACAAATTCTATTTCTTCACGGCTCATTACACCGCTTTCACCTTCCACACTTGCACCTTTGAAAGTTAATTTGGCTTGGTCATCTTTTCTAAGTCGTAACACTTTTTGATTGGCTCTCAATTCATTGTTTGGAAAATCAAAACGATAATTGATTTCATGCACACGTGGCTGAATCAATTGCGCCTTCAATTCACGAAGGCGCAATTCAATCGGCTTCAATTTCCGCACAAAAAATTTAACTTCGGTTTCTTGGTTTTGCATATTTTTACAAAATCATTCAGCCACAGAGGACACAGAGACCTGTGAGAAGACCTTTTAAAAATCTCTGTGAACTCTGTGCGCTCTGTGGCAAAGTCTTTTCATTTGACGCTCAACAACGCCTGTTTTTGTTCCACACTTTCCCCAGCCTTGACTCGAATCCGCTCCACGATTCCATCTTTCGGTGACTTCAATTCATTTTGCATTTTCATTGACTCAAGAATAATCAACACTTGTCCCTTTTTGATTTCTTGACCTTCTGCAACAGGTATCGCGACAACTAATCCGGGCATTGGGGCTTTGAGATTAAACTCGCCTCCTTCTGCCACGCCTCCACCTGCCGCGGCTCGCAGACGCTTTTCTCTTTCATCCTCAACCGTGATTTGATATTGCTTGCCGCGCATCAATACTTGCCAACCTTCATCACTTTCAGAGATGAACGACTCGTATGATTTTCCATCTAAGATGACAGAAAAAACAGGTTGACCATTTACAGATTCAAAATCTACTTCTAGCAAACGGTCACCAACGCGGACGTGTTTCTCATCCACAACTTCAATTTGATATTCTTTTCCATCAACGGTTGTTATATATTTCATAAAGCCTCAATTAATAATCGTCCCGCAGGTTTAATCGCTCAATAAAATTATTAATACAAACCTGCGGGACGTTTTACTTTAACGATGCATTCTCTCCCAACGTCCAACCCATTTCCAGTTGCTGGTATCACGTTCATTCGGGCGGAAGATTCTTGCGGAACGCTCAGTCTGTTGATGAGCAACCAATGTCGCTAGAATCGCGGCAATTTCCACGTTAGGGTCTGAAGCGTTGTCTGTATCCATTGAAAAACGTTCTTCCACGAATCGTGTATCAAATTGCCCACCCATGAAGCGATGCGAATCCATCAATGTTTGATGAAATGGAATATTCGTGCGTACACCAACAATGCGATATTCTTCCAAAGCGCGGCGCATTCGCAAAATGGCTTGCGCGCGCGTTTCACCCCATACAATTAATTTTGCAATCATCGGGTCATAATACGGCGTGATTTCAAAGCCCGGATACACACCCGTATCAACACGTACACCTGGACCCGTTGGCAATAAACTATGTGCGATGCGCCCAGTGGATGGAATAAAATTATTAAATGGGTCTTCTGCATTTACACGACATTCAATTGCATGACCATTAAATGTAATTTGGTCTTGTGTGTAACTTAATTGTCTGCCACGTGCAATACGGATTTGTTCTGCAACAATATCCACACCTGTAATCATTTCCGTAATCGGATGTTCCACTTGCAAGCGCGTGTTCATTTCAAGGAAATAAAAATTTTTATCTTTATCAACTAAAAATTCAATCGTGCCTGCGTTGACATAATCCACAGCCTGTGCAGATTTCACTGCCACACTTCCCATTTTCTCGCGCAATTCTTCATCCATAAATGGCGAAGGCGCTTCTTCCAATAATTTTTGATGACGACGTTGAATCGAACATTCGCGTTCACCCAAGTGAATCACATTGCCATGCGAATCAGCAAGGATTTGAAATTCGATATGACGTGCGCCTTCAACTAATTTTTCGAGATAAACATTTCCGTCACCGAATGCTGATTCTGCTTCCCGCCTCGCGGACTCAAGGAGAGTTGGCATCTCCTCTAAACTTTTTACTTCTCTCATGCCTTTTCCACCTCCCCCGGCGGTGGCTTTGATTAATAGTGGAAATCCAATCTTCGGCGCAATTTTGAGTAAATCATCGTTGGTCATGTTCCCGACATCTTCAGTGCCAGGCACAACAGGCACACCTGCTTTGATAACCGTTGCCCGCGCTTTGCCTTTATCTCCCATCGCCGCAATAGATGATGGTTTGGGTCCGATAAATGCAATACCTAAATCGGCACATTTCGCGGCAAAGTCTTCACGTTCTGCTAAAAATCCATAACCCGGATGAATCGCATCTGCCCCAGATTTTTTTGCAACGTCTAAAATTTTATCTGCTCGTAAATATGATTCGCGTGATGGTGCTGGACCTAATAAATACGCTTCATCTGCATAACGAACATGCAACGCATTTCTATCTGCTTCTGAAAAAACAGCAACAGTTTCCAAACCGAGTTCTCTACAAGCACGGATGATGCGAACAGCAATTTCACCACGATTTGCAATTAATACTTTTTTGAACATAAATCCTCATGTTTTATTATGTCGTTGCGAGCCACGCTCTTGCTCTTTGTGGCGAAGCAATCTCAAACTTAATTAGGAGATTGCTTCGGGCTGGTCTCGATACGCTTCGCTACTTGACCATCGCCCTCGCAATGACATGGTTACAATGGAATATTCCCATGCTTCTTAGCAGGGCTTGTGTCTCGTTTATTGCTTAACATTTCTAACGCATTAATCAAACGCGGACGGGTTTCTTTTGGTTCAATCACATCATCAATATATCCACGTTCTGCCGCAACATAAGGATTTGCAAATTTTTCTTTGTAGTCTGCAACCAATTCTGCTTTTTTTGCAACAGGGTCTTTGGCGGCTTCTAATTCTTTACGGAAAATAATATTGACTGCACCATCAGGTCCCATCACTGCAATTTCAGCAGTGGGCCAAGCAAAGTTAACGTCACTGCGAATGTGCTTGGATGACATCACACAATATGCGCCGCCGTATGCTTTTCTTGTAATCACAGTTAACTTTGGAACTGTCGCTTCACAATAGGCATATAACAATTTTGCACCTGAACGGATAATGCCATGATGTTCTTGGAATGTACCGGGCAAAAATCCAGGTACATCTTCAAATGTGATGATTGGAATATTGAATGAATCGCAAAAACGGATAAATCTGGCGGCTTTTTCGCTAGCATCAATATCCAACACGCCTGCCAACACAGAAGGTTGATTAGCAATAATCCCAACCGAATGACCACCTAATCTGGCAAAACCGACCACAACATTTTGGGCATAACCTTCATGGATTTCAAAAAAGTTTCCATCATCCATAATCATGTGAATGACTTCTTTGATGTCATAAGGTTTATTGGGGTCATCTGGCACAATTTCGTTTAATGCTTCATCCATTCGCAATGGGTCATCATTTGTTTGGACGAATGGTGTATCTTCCATGTTATTTTGTGGCAAATACCCAAGCATTTTACGAATCAAATATAAAGTATCCGCTTCACTATCTGCGGCTACATGGCACACCCCAGATTTTTCTGAATGCACACTCGCGCCACCCAACTCTTCTTGAGTCACTTCTTCATGGGTCACTGCTTTTACAACATCGGGTCCAGTCACAAACATATAAGAAGTGTTGCGCGTCATAAAAATAAAATCAGTCAATGCTGGTGAATATACTGCACCACCTGCACATGGACCCATAATCGCAGAAATTTGTGGCACAACTCCAGATGCCATTGTGTTTCTTAAAAATATATCGGCATAACCTGCCAATGCAACTACGCCTTCTTGAATGCGTGCGCCACCTGAATCATTTAATCCAATAATGGGCGCGCCGTTTTTCATTGCTAAATCCATAATCTTACAAATTTTTTCAGCGTGAACTTCACCTAAACTTCCACCAAACACAGTGAAGTCTTGTGAATATACATAAACGAGTCTGCCCTCAATTGTGCCCCAACCTGTCACAACAGAGTCGCCTGTATATTTTTGTTCATCTAAACCAAAATCATGCGTGCGATGTACGACAAACGCATCCACTTCACGGAAAGACCCTTTATCAAGTAACAAGTCCAGCCGTTCGCGCGCAGTGAGGCGTCCTTTTTTATGTTGAGCATCAATCCGCGCTTGTCCACCTCCTAAACGCGATTGCGCTTTTTTATCATTCAATTTCTGGATTTTCGTTTGTTCGCTCATAAGCCTCTCTCGTTGCAAAATAAATGATGATTAATAAAATGATATTGACGCTGACTGCAAATACACTATTCGTTTGCGAATTTAGCCAGATAATTCTTTCGCTCCAAAACCAGACCGTATAACTGATGGCTGTTCCAACCAGCATTTTCTTGCTCCAAACTTTTTTTTGCAAGTTTCCCCACATCAAAACCAAACCAATGATTACCCAAATTATACTAATCACTGCTGTAATTTCAGGCATTAAACTGACAGAAAATTCATTCAAAACATTTCGCCATGCTAAAGCCGTCGATGCTTTGATGAGATTCCATATCGTCAAAATTAACACCAGCCATAACGTGAGGGTTACTGAAATCGGGCGATTCATTTAATATTTTGGCTCTTCAAGCAAATATAACAAATCTTTTCCGCCGTAACTGCTATACCTTTCTAAGTAAGGCGCAAATTGACCATAATATGGCGGAATCACCAACAAACGCGGATTTGCAAACAAAATTGTCATTCCCCGCTCGCGTAAATAAATAGGTGCTTCACCTGCTTTCAAGGCTTGGAAGTACTCATAACTATTGATGAGGCCGTCCATATTGACAATGGTTCTATCTTTTATAAAATAACCGACATTTCCGCCACCTGTCATGCCAATAATGCTACCAGATGGTGTGTTGTCTTCAATATATTCAAGCACTTCCATATAAGCACGGTCTGGCGGGAAATAGCCCTTTACCATCACAATTGAAATTACTTGGCTGAATTGATTAGCATAATAAAATGCAATCAACAATGCGGCAATTTCTAAAATGCGACGCATGACGTTAATTTTTTGAAAAGGTTTGAGAATTAAGTAAATAAGAAAACTAAACCCAAATGTAAGTAGAACCATTTGGCTAACCCAATACCATTCTTTTACACCGCCATAGGCAGTAGCGGTATATGAAAGTAATTGAATCCCACTTCCTGAGATGAGAGGAATCAAACAAAGTTTAATGGTATTTTGTATTGTTGTTTTTCTATTCAGCACAAACACGATAAATGCAAAAACTGCAAATATACTCATGGTTAAGTAAAACCGCTCATCTAACAAATTTGTGCCGGGCAAAATAGGGCGGAAATAATTTGAAGCATTCCAAAACGGCTCGGTGAACGGCTCCCATACGTTTGGCTCAGTGACTCCTGTTCCAAAATAAGAATGCCAGCTTGAGGTGGGTCGTTCATATGCGGAGTTAGGCAACGTACCCCACCAACGTTTAATTTGCCCGCTGACTGGACTGGATGTGCCAAACATAAAATGATTGAAGAGCATGTAAGTAATTAACAAGCCACCTAGCACGCCATAAAATGCAAAACCTTCATTGAGCCATTTTTTTATGTTCAGTTTGAGTTGCGCGAGTGGGGCTTCGGCGGAACGAATGCTGGGGTGAGCAAACAGGTAAAGGCTAAGTCGAAGCGCGGCGAATAATAGCAGGCTGATGCCGAAATCTAGCGCAAAGGCTGAACGCGGAAAATTTTTCCCAACCCCAAATTGAATCAATAAAATATAAATGCCAGCAGTGATGATTGAACTGACAATCGTTGCATAAAAAATGCTGAGAAAATTTTGCAACATTGATTTCGCGCGCGGATGTTGATACGCGCCAAAAAAATAAAGCGCGAAAGTTTTTACAACCAATGCAATGACCGTTGCCTCAACAGCCGATGAAGCATAGAGCGTGTTGTATGCGTTGAAGTCGGTTCGTAAAATTACCGAACTTGTCATAGATATAAAAATGATAAGAATATCAAGTGGCAGTAAATAACGAATTGGCGTGCCGCGAAATAAAACCCACACACCGACAATGACTGCAAGGAAAACTAAATCTAAACGGCTGAACATGACGATAGCAGAAAGAAAACCCAACCATGCAATTTGTTTTAGATTAACTGGTTGCGTTCGCCACGTTTCTTCAAATTGTGAAAGTTTATAAATTAAATAAACAACCGACAACGCCGCGATAGGCGTTTCTAAACCCATTTGATAAACGGTGGCGTGAATATAAAAATTGAAAGACCAAAACGTCGCCGCGAGAATCGCAACGGCATGTGATAGATATTTTTTTATGATTCTATAAATTAAAACGGCGGTGGTGGCTTGCGTGAGAGCAATCACAACCAATAAAACCCGCAACGGCAAAATGACATCAAAGCGCGCTAAGGCAAAAATGGGAATACAAATCAACATCCATAAAGGATGATAGCCGTTTGTTAAATTAATTCTGTCAAAGGAACTGCCATAACCTTCGCTAATGTTCTGCGCCACTTTGAAATAATAATAAGCATCATCACGTTTGAACCAATGATTGGGAAATGTATAAGCATCAGCAAACGCCGCATTGATGTGAATTGCTAAAATTATTATGGTTAATAAAATTTCAAATAGAGAAAATTGTTTTATAAAATTTTTCATTGAATATCTAATGTAATTTTTCCAAAATTTTCGCCATGCCATAAACGTTCTTGTGCCAGCGCGGCGTCTTTCAAATCAAATGTTTTATCAATCACAGGTTTTAATTTTCCTGCTACAACCAAGTCCATCACTTCGGCAAACTCAGCCAGCGTACTCATCGTTGAACCAAGTATCGAAAGATGTTTTGCAAAAATATAACGATTGTCAATTTCAAATTTTGGCGAGCCACTATTGCCAACCGTTAATAACCTTCCGCCTTTTTTCAACGCGCGAAAACTCAACGGAAATGTTGTGCCGACATTATCCACAATCACATCCACGCCACGTTTTTCGGTTGCCAGAAAAACTGCTTTCGACCAATCTTCTTCTTTTGAACGGTCAATCAAAACATCCGCGCCTAACATTTCGGCTTGTGATAATTTTTTGGAATCAGAACCGATGACGATAACTTTTGCACCAAGATATTTTGCGACTTGAATCGAAGCGGAATTTACGCCTCCGCCCGCGCCGACAATTGCTACTGTTTCCCCAGCCTTCACATTGCCTCGACTCACCATTGAATGCCATGCAGTTTGATATACCAATGCCGCCGCGGCAGATTGATGAAAATCAAAATCTTTTGGCAATTTATATAACTGACGAATTGGCAAGCAAATATATTCACAATATGTTCCACGAACCGTTTCGCCAAGCAAATGCCAGTTTTTACATAAATTATCTTTTTCACTTTTACAAAATTCACATTCACCACATCCAAGATTGGCATTGATAGCAACTCTATCGCCTACCCTCACCCCTAGCCCCTCTCCCACAGGGAGAGGGGAATTAATGGCAACAACTTCACCCGCGCCATCTGCCCCGTTGATATGGGGCATGTCAAGTTTTAACCCTGCCCAGCCGTTGCGCACAAAAACATCCATTCGGTTTAATGCCGCCGCGCGCAGGCGAATCAACGCTTCGCCTGCTTTTGGCTCAGGGGTGGGGAAATCAGTATATTGCAGGACTTCAGGTCCGCCGTGTTGGTGGAAGAGAATTGCTTTCATTATTGTTTTTCTTTCGAAAACCAAAACCAAACACTGACGAATATACCAATAAAAAATAAGCCTATGCCAAGCGGCACATCCCATGGAAGGTAGGAAAAAGTAAAAGTATGTTTTCCAGCAGGGGCATGGACTTCTAAATATTGCTCGCCAATCAATTCAGTTGGATTTTCATCTATCCAAGCATACCAACCTTTCCACATATATTCCTGAATTTGTAAAACGCCTTCTTGATTTGAATCACATGCCACTTGAATTTGCCCACCTGAGCCTGTCGCTTCGCATTTGATGATTTGATTGTCTGTCTTAATAGAGGCATACATATTTTCAGGGCGTTTTGTATAGCGGATGTTGGAAACTTTTTCAATCAAATCCGAGTTTTCGTCAATAGGATTTCTCCTATCAGCAGTCAGGAATGGTTGTGGGGGAGAGCGATGTTCCCACGACCATGTTAAGATACCTGGCGAAAGTTTTAGTCCTTGTGCAATTGCGGCTTCAACATAAGCATGTTCACCAAATGGCGGGTTAACCCATTGTAAATCAGATGTTTGTAGTGTTTCGAGAGTGGAAAATAAGTCTTGTCGCAACTTGATTGTACCCGTCCAATGAATCGCAAATTCCATACAAGTATAAAGGCTATATAATAACGGGATAATCACCAACCAGCGCGTTGAGAGTTTGAAGATAGGCTTTATCGAAATAATTTTTTCTAGCCCATAAGCGGCGAAGCCAAGAATAAATGGAATAGCCAATCCAGCAATTTGTGGGGGATGCCTAACTCCCGCTAAAAACGGAGCAAGCCCCGTTAACCACTTTAATAAAATAGCACTGGCGATTAAAAATTCCACAACAATGCAAGCTAGCATAAAATAAAAAAGTTTTTTATCGCCATCTTTGATGCGAGTTAATCCAAAAACAAAAAGAAGAACAGGAATCCAGCCGATATAAAGTGTATAAAGATACGGATACGGAAACTTTCCCATCACATCAGAATAAAAATACCTTATATCGTCAATCACAAGATTTAAGACAAAATATGAAAGTGGCTGAGCAGAGATAAAATTTGCATCCATCCACTTGCTAATGTTTGGGCTGAAATGCAAAAATGGCACAAGGAACGGCGCGGCTAAAAGAAGGGCAATGCCTGCGGCAACAAAATAATTTTTCCAAATCGCTTTTACATTTTCTTTTCCCCAATAAAACAGAGCAAATACAATGAAAATGGCTAACAAGCCAATTTGCATATAGCCCTGCCCTGACACTGCCGCTGATGCAGTGAAAATTCCTAAGAGAATAGCATTTCGTTTTGTATTTTCTTTTGCCAGCCGAATTAAAGCCGCAATGGCAAGGCTACATGCGGCGGTGGATAGTACAACCCCATATACGCCTAAATCCATTCGTCCTGCTAAATGTCCGCCTGCAATAGCAATGCCTGCACTCCACATGCGTGGAAGCCAACTTAAGTTTAATTCACGCGCAATCCACCATTGCGCCATGCCAGCCAACCATAGCGAAACTACAATCGTTACCTTTACTCCGTTCACAACACCGAATAACACTGTTGTGATGATAACCACAGGATGTAGCATACTGCCTTGTATATCTGCAAAGGCAGGAAAGCCCCCACGTTGAAAGCCGTTCCACATGGCGCACAAACCACATTTTTGGATTTGATTCCATAAATGATTGGCTGGAATAGAAGACCCTAACTCGCGCCCCAATGGGATTTTCGTTGGGTCAAAGTCAAGATACTCCAACCCAATATAAATTGCCCACAATGCTAATACCCCTGCTTCAAGATACAAATGTAAATTAAACCTTGAAGCAGAAGAATGTTTCCAAAAGTTAAGCGGTTCTCCAATAAAAACTTGCCAAAGCAAATCCTTTTTATTAGCAGGATTTTCTTTAAGTTTTCTTTTATAAAGTCTCCATCTTGAAACAATAAAAATGTCTAACGCAATAGCAATCAGAAATAAAACCGCTAAAATAAAAATGGGGTTATTCATAAAACGAAGTGCTTTATTTACTTCAATCCCAATTCACTGCGTGAAATGACCAGCCTTTGTATTTCACTTGTGCCTTCGTAAATTTCGGTAATCTTTGCATCACGGAAATATCGTTCTACTGGAAGTTCTTTGCTGTATCCCATGCCGCCATGAATTTGTACGGCTTGATGTGTGACATACATCGCCGTTTCGGATGCAAACAATTTTGCCATCGAGGCTTCAAGTGAGTAGCGTCCATTATTATTTTTCGCTTTTTCTTTTGCAATTGCGGCATTGTAAATTAATAAACGCGATGCTTCGATGCGTGTTTTCATATCGGCGAGCTTGAAGCCTGTTCCTTGAAATTGACCAATTTTATGACCAAACGCTTCTCTTTGACCTGCATAACTGCGTGCTGCTTCGTATGCCGCTTCTGCAATCCCCAATGCTTGTGTAGCGATTCCGATTCTGCCAGCATCTAAAACAGTCATCGCAATTTTGAAGCCTTCACCTTCTTTACCAAGCACATTTTCTGCTGGAACTTTGCAATTTTCAAAAATTAGTTCACTAGTCGCAGAAGCGCGGATTCCTAACTTCGGTTCTTTTTTGCCGCGTGTTAATCCTTTTGAATTTCCATCTACCAAAAAGGCTGTGACTCCTTTTTGTTTTTTGCTAGGGTCTGTCATCATAAACACAACAAAATAATTGGCAACAGGTCCGCTGGTGACCCAAGATTTGCGACCATTCAAAATATAAAAATCACCATTGCGAACAGCAGTGCTTCTCATATTGCCTGCATCGGAGCCACTTTGCGGCTCTGTCAATGAATATGCACCAATGGCTTTGCCAGATGCAATCGGTGTGACAAATTTTTTCTTTTGTTCTTCTGTTCCAAATTTAAGAATGCCATGACAATATAATGAATTATTGACTGACATGATTACGCCATGTGAAGCATCTACTTTGCAGATTTCTTCAAGTGCTAAAACATAGGCTAAAGAATCCATGCCTGCGCCGCCATATTGTTCGGGGACTTCAATGCCCATGAAGCCAAGTTCGCCCATTTTTTTAATCGTGTTGCTGGGGAATTCTCCGCTTTCATCAAATTCTGCGGCAATGGGAGCAATTTCTTTTTGGGCAAAATCACGCGCGGCATCACGAAGCATTTTGTGTTCGTTGGTTAATGGATAAATAGGCAGTTCGGTCATTAATGAATTTCTCCGACAATAAATTTATTATGATGCTCTGAAATGGTTTGTGACCATTTCAATTTTGTAAAAGTACGCGGGTCATAGACCCGCTTTGAGCAAGTTGTTTTGAATTATACCCGTTGGCGACATGAATGTCGCGGTACGGGGTTATCAGCTAAGAAAGGGCTAGATGGAGAGAATCAGGCGGCGGGTCAGGTAAGAGGCGTTGTCGTAATCGGAAATCAAAATTTGACTTCCGTTTTTGCTTCTAGCATAATTGTCGAACAACTTTTATCGGTGTATCATTGAGATACATGAAAGGAGGCGCGGGGTTGAAATCATCATGATTTGTTTGTACCAGTTTGTAAAAATCCAAAGGAGAATGAGATGAAAAAGTTTAGTTCCAAATTGTTTGTGTTGTTTGCGTTAACGGCTTTTGTACTTTCTGCTTGTGGTGGGGGCGGGGGCGGTGCGGCATCGGGTGATTTAGAAGGTGCGCTTTCGATTGTTTCTTGGGCGGGTTATATTGAACGCGGTGAGACTAGCCCAGATTTTGACTGGGTGACTCAGTTTGAAGCCGATACAGGTTGTATAGTGACGAATAAGGTTGCTGCGACTTCAGACGAGATGGTGGCGTTGATGAACGAAGGTGGTTTTGATTTAGTGACTGCTTCAGGTGACGCTTCGAACCGTTTGATTTCTGGTGGACGTGTGCAAGAACTTGACCTTTCTCGTATTCCTAGTTACGACAAAATTGACCCACGCTTGCAAAATGCGCCATGGCATACAGTAGATGGAAAGCATTATGGCGTGCCGTATTCTTCTGGTCAAAATATTTTGATGTATAACACCGAAGTGTTTGGCAATGAACCGCCAACCAGTTGGAATGTAGTATTTGAAGAAATGACTTTGCCTGATGGTAAATCGAATAAAGGTCGTATTCAAGCGTATGATGGTCCAATTTATGTGGCAGATGCGGCTTTATATTTGAAAGCAACTCGCCCTGAACTTGGAATTACAGACCCATACGCTTTAACGCGTGACCAATTCAATGCGGCGATTGAACTTCTGCGCCAACAACGCACTTTGATTAACCGCTATTGGCATGATGCTTTCATTCAAATGGATGACTTTACCAATGAAGGTGTTGCGGCTTCTGGCTCTTGGCCCTTCCAAGCCAACTTGTTGAAGGCTGGTGGCGCGCCAATTGAAAAAGTTGTTCCTGTAGAAGGTGCAACAGGTTGGGCTGACTCAACCATGTTGCATGTTGATTCTCAACATGTAAATTGTGCTTATGCTTGGATGGAATGGTCATTGAATCCAAAAGTACAAGGTGACCTTGCCGCTTGGTTCCAAAATGTACCTGTCCGCTTGGATGCTTGTGAAAACAACCCATTGCTCGGACCAGATGGCTGTGTGAACAACGGCTTGAATAACTTTGACCAAATTGTTTGGTGGCGCACGCCGACATCCGACTGTGGTAACGGCTCTAAAGATTGTGTACCTTACCATGAATGGGTGACGAACTACGTTGCTGTCATCGGTGGTCGTTAATTCAATTTCATAAAATTAGATTCAGGCGAGGGGGCGCCTGAATCGTTTTTTTTCATCAAACAAACGATATAATATATTCTTATGACCAATCATCTTTCAACCCCTGCTGTTCAATTTAATAAAGTAAACCGATACTTTGGTGAAGTGAAAGCCGTTGACGAAGTTGACCTTGAAATTAGAGATGGCGAATTTTTTGCTATGCTCGGTCCTTCTGGTTCAGGCAAAACAACTTGTTTACGCATGATTGCAGGGTTTGATAGACCCACAGGTGGTTCGATTTATTTATATGGGCAAGATGTTTCAAACCTCCCACCGTATGAAAGAAGCGTGAATACTGTTTTTCAAGATTACGCTTTGTTTCCACACATGACCGTGGGTGATAATATCGCTTATGGTTTGATGGTAAAAAAAGTGCCGAAAGAAGAAAGAGTCAGGCGTGTAGATGAAATGCTTGACCTTGTGCAATTAAAAGGATTTGCTTCGCGCAAACCTTCTCAACTTTCTGGCGGACAAAGACAACGCGTCGCGCTTGCTCGGGCTTTAATCAATCACCCCAAAGTTTTGCTTCTCGACGAACCCCTCGGCGCATTAGACTTGAAATTGCGCCAGCAAATGCAAGTGGAATTAAAAGCGATTCAACAACGCGTGGGCATTACATTTATTTTTGTGACCCACGACCAAGAAGAAGCCATCACCATGAGTGACCGAATCGCCGTTTTCAACCATGGCAAAATTGAACAAATTGGTTCACCTTCCGAAATTTATGAAAAACCTGCAACTACATTTGTAGCAGGCTTTGTTGGCACATCCAATTTAATCGGTGGCGAACTTGCTAAAAGATTAACAGGCTCAGACCAAACTTTTTCCATTCGACCAGAAAAAATTCATGTCAACACCACAGAAAAAACAACAACAATGGATACTATCACTTTGGATGGTGTTGTTCGTGATGTAGTGTATTTAGGCTTATACACACGTTATCTTATAGAAGCAGACGGCGTGGATATTGTAGTGGTGGAACAAAATTTGAAGACAACCTCTATGGATGTGGTTTCAGCCAAAGGACAAAAAGTAAGGTTATCTTGGCATAAAGACCACATCAGCCGAATCGGAGCGTAAGATGTTGAACAAACTTTCAACATACTTTTATCAACGCCCGCGTTTGGTTTTGCTTTTATTCCTTGCACCACCTTTGCTTTATATGTTGGTGGTATATCTTGGCTCTTTATTTTTACTTTTAATTAATAGCTTTTATTATATCGATGATTTTTCAGGGTTAATCATTCGTGAATTTACGTTGAGGACTTATGCCCAAATTTTCACGCCTGCTAATCGTGAGATATTTACCCGCACTGCCACAATGGCATTTTTCGTCACAATCACTTCTGCAATTATTTCTTTCCCACTTGCTTATTACATTGCAAAATATGCCTCGCCAAGATTGAAAACTTGGCTATTAATCGGTGTGACCATTCCGTTATGGTCAAGTTATCTTGTGCGCGTTTACTCATGGAAATTAATTCTCGCGCAAGAAGGAATTTTGTCTTACTTTATTAATCTATTTGGCTTAAGCGGTGTCTTACAGTGGATTTTAAGTTTTGAAAGTATTGGTGGTTCATCTTTGGCATTATCACCATTAGGCATGTTTATCGTCTTCGTTTACATTTGGCTTCCGTATATGATTATCCCCGTTCAAACCGCATTAGAACGTGTGCCAAATTCATTGGTCGAAGCCGCCAGTGATTTGGGTGCAAAGCCATTACAAACATTTCGTACCGTCATTTTGCCGATGGCTTTCCCCGGTGTAATAGCAGGTTCAATTTTTACTTTCTCACTTACATTAGGTGACTTTATCATTCCGCTGGCTGTGGGAAATTCAAAATTCTTTATTGGTCAAGCAGTATATTCATATCAAGGTACAGCAG
Organism: Anaerolineales bacterium; assembly: GCA_016789365.1. GTDB lineage: Bacteria > Chloroflexota > Anaerolineae > Anaerolineales > Villigracilaceae > Villigracilis. Next base: position 10,178 of record JAEURH010000045.1, on the reverse strand, counting down.
GCAATATTCCCCTCGCCGCCGCTATGACGATGGGCCCCGTCGTGATTATGATAATTTATCTTTTAATAGCCCGAAGATTAGGAGCATTCGATGCACTCTAAAAAAGCACCTTTGCCCTTAACCATCGCCGCTTTTGGAACGTTGTTATTTTTGCATGTTCCCATGCTGATTATTTTTCTTTACACCTTCACACCTGACGAAACCACTTACACATTCCCCTTACCAGGCTTTACTACTAAATGGTTTGCAGTTGCTTGGGGGCGCGCCGACTTATGGCGTTCGTTAACGCTTTCACTACAAGTTGCCACCATTGCAACAATTTCGGCTTTGATTTTAGGCACACTTGCCGCCGCGGCAGTTTATCGCAGTAACTTTTTCGGACGAGAATCTATTTCGTTTTTACTCGTCTTACCAATTGCATTACCGGGCATCGTTTCAGGTATTGCCTTGCGGACTGCAATGGGCGGGTTTGATATTCCATTTTCATTTTGGACGATTGTGATTGGTCATGCCACGTTTTGCGTAGTCGTCGTTTACAACAATGTCCTCGCGCGTTTCAGGCGCACAAGCACATCTATGATTGAAGCCTCAATGGATTTGGGCGCAAATTCATTCCAAACATTTCGCTATGTCGTTTTGCCGAACATCGCCACTGCTTTGTTAGCAGGCGGCATGTTAGCGTTCGCGCTTTCGTTTGATGAAGTTATCGTGACGACTTTTACAGCGGGTCAACAAACCACGCTTCCGATTTGGATTTTCAGTCAACTCACACGCCCGCGTGATAGACCCGTGACGAATGTCGTCGCCACCTTTGTTATCATCATCACCTTTATTCCGATTTTTCTTGCCCAACGACTCTCTGCTAGTTCATCGGATACTGAAGGCGAAAACAAATAGATATATTACCGTCCCGCAGGTTTATGAATAATCAATTAGATTAAATAAACAAACCTGCGGGACGTTTTTTTATTTCTCGCTTCTTTCTTAAATTGAATCTTGTTTGCTGAACCCCAAGCATTTGATTTACCGTCAGCCAAAGAAAAGATGTCCGAAGCAAAAAACAAATATCCCCTAAAAACGAGGCGTAATGAATCATTCCTATCTAAACCCAAAATGTGAGGCGCGCGAAAATCCACGTGGCGGATGTAGTGTCTTTGCAAAAGAATTTATTCCAAAAAATGAATTGGTCTCTTTATGGGGCGGGACGATTTTGCAAAAAAAAGATTTAGACCCAACCATGCCGCGCTTTACGCAACGTGTGATTCAAATTGATGAAGATTTATATTTATTGACGGCGGAAGAAAAAGAACCGAATGATTGCTTCAATCATTCATGCGAACCGAATTTAGGTTTTTCGGGTCAAATTGGTTTGGTGACGATGCGTGATGTGCAAGCGGGCGAAGAGTTATGTTTTGATTATGCTATGTCTGATGGCGAACCGTATGATGAGTTTGATTGTTTGTGTGGCTCATCCAATTGTAGAAAAAAAATAACTGGAGATGATTGGAAGAATCCAGAGTTGTGGGTGAAATATAAAAATTATTTTTCGCCATATTTAGCAAGACGAATTGAAAATTTGAATAAATAATCTTGACCACCGACCACAGACCGCCGTCTGCCGTCAGCGGTCTTTTTCTTTTGTGCGAGTAAAATAATGTTATGAATCTTTCTTTCCCCATTCGCATTTACATCATCGCATTGATATTCAGACTCGTTCCTGTTTTTTTAACAGCAAATCTCGGCATCGGACTCGACGACATGTTTCAATACGACATGCTGGCGCGAAGCCTTGCTTCTGGCAATGGATTTCGCTGGTACGCCGAAGATGATTTACAAATGCTGGCGCAATATGTAGATTTTGATTTATCTACCGCCAAAGATTATGACCCCGAATATGGTTTATATACATCCTTTCGCGCGCCGTTGTATCCAACATTTTTGGCGATTGTGTATTTTATTTTTGGTCAAGAGTTTTCAAGATTCTTTTTTGCGAGATTAGCTCAAGCAATTTTTCTCGGAGCGACTCTAGCTCCATTGACTTATTTGGTAGCAAAGCAAATCTTTCCTCTTTCTTCTTTCGGTGCAAATGATGAAAGAGGAAAAAAGAAAGAAGAATCTGTTGCTCAACTTTCTGCGTGGATTGTCGCTTGTTACCCGATGCTGTTGGTTTATCCATTAGGCTTAGGGACGGAAAATCCATTTTTTATATTGCTTCTTTGTTCTTTTTACTTTCTTTTGAAATCAATTAACTCTCCATCTAAGATTAACTTTTTGCTCGCTGGCATTTTTCTTGGATTAACTGCATTAACTCGTTCTGTCATTTTGCCTTTTGCTGGATTAGCGATTCTATATGTCTTTGCGAGGAGCGTGTTCTCAGCGACGAAGCAATCTCATGTTCAAAGTAGGGGATTGCTTCGCTTTGGTCTCGATACGCTTCGCTACTCGACCAGCACTCGCAATGACGGAATGATTATGTTGATTGCTTTCGTGCTTGTTATCACCCCATGGATGATTCGCAACTCTCTTTTGCATGGAAAATTAACGGGCATCGAAACTTCTATGGGATACAACTTGTATCTTGGTTATCATCCGCTTGGGAATGGTTCATTTGTGTTTGGTCCATCGTTGGATTTATTAACCATCATGGACGATTCTGAGCGCGATGAAATTGGCACGCAAAAAGCAATTGAGTTGATTAAACATCAGCCTGAGCGATTTATTCCACTAGCATTGAATCGCCTCGGCTTTTTCTTTGGGCTTGAAAAACGAGTGTTGATGTATTTTTATTCTAATAACTTGCTGGGTTATATTCCGCAACCGATTTTGATTGCGATTGCTTTTATTTTATTATTCCCATTCGTTTTGTTAACTATTTTTTCTGTTTTCGGCGTTTTATCTTTGAAATGGAATCACCAAACTGCCCTGCTCTTGTTACTCATTACTTGTTACTTGCTACCTCACGTTTTTATCCTTTCGGAAGATAGATTCCATTTGGCATTGATTCCATACTTTGCCATCCTCGCTTCTTATGGATATACATTAATTTCAGCAAGAGCATTAAATTTCAAAAAATGGCAAACCGTAATTTCTATTGTTTTGATTTGTTTGTTGCTACTCAATTGGGGTTTAGAATTAAATCGGGATGCCGAAAAAATTGCTATCTTATTTAGCCCCACAGGGAATACGGCAGGATTTCCATATTAAGGATACATAATGAAATATTTGACTGGCGAAAAACTAAATTTTGACTGGAAAATTGTTACTGTCACTATCGTCTCAACATTATTGCTAATGATTGATTACTATCACAAATTCACAGCCCACAAATATTGGGATAGAGTGATTTTGTATTTAATCATTCCTTTGATTATTATCATCATTTTCTTTAGAGAGAATCCAAAAGAATATGGCTTTTCGTTTGGTGACTGGAAATTGGGAATGACTTACACAATTTTAGGTTGCTTGCTCATGGCACCAGTGATTTATTTCCTCGGCAGTGGAGATGAAGCCATGAAAAAATATTACGAAAGATTTTTAGATGGCTTGCCGTGGACAACTTTCTTAGACTTAATCGGTTGGGAGTTTATCTTTCGTGGTTGGATATTATTTGCTTATGCTCGCAAGTTTGGGCATGAAGCATTGTGGTTGCAAGCCGTTCCGTTTGCAATTGCACACATTTCTAAACCTGAAATTGAAACACTATCCACTATCTTTGGCGGATTTGCGTTTGGCTGGGTGGCATGGAGAACGAAGTCATTTGTTTATCCATTTTTGATTCACTGGTTCATTGGCACATTTATTATCATCGTTGCGGCTGGAGTAATTTAATAATGCAGAATTTTGAGATTCGCCTTGCATTGGAATCAGAATCAACTCAAATTAAAGACTTAATTCATTTAGTCGGTATCAACCCCTCAGGTCTGGATTGGAAGCGGTTTGTCGTGGCAGTGAATGATGGGGGCAAAGTCATTGCTTGTGGGCAAATCAAACCTCACAGTGGCGACATCTTAGAATTGGCTTCGATTGGGACGCATCCTGATTATGAAAGAAAAGGAATTGCGAGCGCGATTGTGACTGAATTGTTGAAAACGCCAACGCGACCTTTATATTTAATGTGCATGGAACATAACGGTTCATTTTATGAAAAATTTGGGTTTCGTTCAATTGATGAAGATGAAATGCCAAAATATTTTCGACGCTTGAAAAAATTATTTAAGGTTGCGGATGTTGTGATGCGAAGCGGCGAAGATTTATTGATTATGAAGTTAGGGTAGAATTATTTTTAAATGAACGTCCCGCAGGTTTATTGGTAAAAAAATATTTCTCAAACAAAACCTGCGGGACGGTATGTAAGGTGAACGAATACCAAATGAAAAATATTTTATATGTTCTGCTTGGTGTAATGGCTGGCTTTGCTTTGGCGGGTTTGCTTTTTTTTGTATCGCGCGCGCCTGCGGGTGAAGCCATTGTGTTGCAACCCGCACCAACAAAATCGCCAATTGTGGTGCATGTGATTGGCGCTGTGCCGCGACCTGGCTTGTATGAATTTATAGAAGGCGCGCGTGTGCAAGATGCGATTGATGCGGCGGGTGGTTTGTTAGCAAGCGCAAATACAAGTGCAATCAATCTCGCGTCTTTATTGCAAGATGGTCAGCAATTAAACATTCCGTATAAATCTGGTTCAGAGCCTGTAGAAAATGAAACTGAAACCGAAACGGTTGAGTTGCCAACATCTGAAGCAAACTCTTCATCAAATAATCCAGATGAAAATACAGACGTTGATTTAGTAAATATCAACACTGCTACACTAGAAGAATTAGATTCTTTACCGGGTATTGGTCCAACCATTGCTCAACGCATCATTGATTATCGTAATGAAAATGGTCCCTTCAATACGATTGAAGATATTATGAATGTTTCAGGAATTGGACCTGCCACCTTTGAAGAGATTCAAGATTTAATTACAGTGTAATTATTTTCTCGAACCTGTTAGTGCCGTTGTCACGCCCAGCCCAATATAAACCAAACCAGCAAAATATTTTTGTCCCTTTTGAAAATTTGTATTTGCATTTAGTTTTTCAGCCAATGAACTCGCTATCAATGCGTAAATACTATCAGTGATAAATGCTAAAAGCACAAATAAAACGCCGAGCGATAAATTTTGCAATGTGACATTGCCTTTTGTTGGATTCACAAATTGCGGTAAAAATGCAAAAAAGAATAATGCGGTTTTTGGATTCAAAATATTGATGACGAATCCTTGCCAAAAGATTTGACTTAAACGCTCACGCTTCACTTCTTGACCTGTACCTGATTTTTCCTTCGACAGCAGTTTTCTTATCCCCAAATAAATCAAATACGCCGCACCGAGATATTTAACAACATCAAATGCCAAAGCAGAAGATAAAAGAATCGCGGATAAACCTAATCCCGCCGCAATGGCTTGGACTAAATTTGCTGTTTCAATTGCTAGCACAGATACAAACCCTGCCACTCGTCCCTGACTTGCACTACGAGCCGTAATATACAAAACCGCAGGACCTGGCAGTAATAACAATGCGATTGATGCGCTAATGAAAATAATTAATTGAGATTGTTCAAACATAAGTATCCTTAAACTGTGTACTTGTATACTTGTTTACATGTGTACTTTCTCACTCCCTCGCCAACACATGCCTTGATATAACCAAACGTTGAATTTCACTCGTACCTTCACCAATCGTCATCAAACGCGCATCACGATACATTCTTTCCACTTCATATTCGCGGCTATATCCATACCCACCATGAATTTGAATCGCTTCATAGCAAACACGTTCTGCCATTTCGGTAGCAAATAATTTTGCAATCGCGGCTTCTTTGTTATACGGGCGACCTAAATCTTTTAACCAAGCCGCTTTGTAAAGATACGTTCGCGCGAGTTCAATTTCTGTTTCCATGTTGGCTAACTTAAATTGAATTGCTTGAAAATCTGAAATGGCTTGACCAAACGCTTTTCTTTCTCGTGCATAATTTGTAGCAATTTCCATTGCCGCGCGTGCTAAGCCAATTGAAATTGCGCCAATAGAAATTCTGCCTGCATCTAATGTTGCTAATGTTTGTTGTAACCCTTTGCCTACATCGCCAACTAAATTATCTAATGGAACATGAACATTATCAAATGTCACGCCATGAGCAGGGGAGCCACGTAAGCCCATCTTCTTTTCGGCAGGACCAATCTTGACACCTTTTGCATCTGTTGGAATCAAAATCATACTTAATGATTTTGAATTTTTATTTTCATCTGTTCTTACAAGCGCAATGATATATTCTGCAATACCAGCATTTGTGCACCACATCTTCGCGCCGTTGATAACCCATTCATTGCCAACTTTTTCTGCTTTGGTTACCACGCCACCTTGAATATCAGAACCAGCCCCGGGCTCAGTCAGCGCCAATGCGCCGAGTTTATTTTTTCCAGATGAAACAAGCGGAAGCCAAGTCTGCTTCAAGCCAGAACTTCCGTATAAGGAAATAGGAGCAGTTCCAAGTCCATTATGAGCCGTAAATGCCAACGCGGTTGAACCGCATCCCCAACCTAATTCTTCAAACGCAATCGCATTCGAAATCATATCTACATTCGAGCCACCGAATTCTTCAGGAATGCTCATACCAAGTAAGCCAATGGGTCCGCCTTTGCGTGCGGCATCCCAATTAAATTCTTCTTTTTCGTCTACTTCGCGCGCTTTGGGTCTTAATTCTTTTTCTGCAAAATCATGCACAATTTTTTGCCACGCTTTTTGTTCTGTACTTAACTCAAAATCCATCATTTACTCCTGAAACGAATTTAATAATTTCTGCGCTTGTTTTATTTTTTCTTTCGGCACAAACACTTGCACAAGACCTAAACTTTCGTTTGTGACGGGAAAGGCATTGTGGCCAACCGACTCTTGAAACAATTCGACATCAACCCCATTCGCTTCGAGATAACTTTCCAGCAGGTCTGCTTCGAGACGGCTGGTCAACTCTGTTAGCATTTCATACTTCATGTCATCCATGCGTCACCTATAAAACTATTATAATTGATGCGATTATCAAAAGGAGAAATTTTGTATGGCAAAGAAGAAATTAACAAAACCCAAGAGCGTGAAAGAACAAAAGAGAAACCCTGCTGAACAAACCATTCAATATGTAGCAGGTGCAGTTGTTTTGCTTGTGATTGCTTTTTTTGCATGGAGATTGTTCCCATCCCGTTCGGGTTCTGGTGAACCCAAACAGTATGACGCTCCACCTGCGATTTCCATTGACATCACAAAAACATATACTGCAACTATTGAATTGGAAAAAGGTGGCGAAATTGTAATTGAGTTATTTGCTGATAAAGCCCCAATTACAGTCAATAACTTTGTGTTTTTAGCCCGCGAAGGTTTTTATGATGGCACAACTTTCCACCGTGTGTTAGATGGCTTTATGGCGCAAGGTGGTGACCCAACTGGCACAGGCGGCGGTGGACCAGGCTATTCATTTGAAGATGAATTTAGTGATGATTTAGTTTTTGATAGAGAAGGTTTGCTGGCTATGGCAAATAACTCTATACCAAACACAAACGGTAGTCAATTTTTTATTACGTTTGCTCCAACGCCACATTTGAATGGTTTGCATACCATTTTTGGTGAAGTGATTGAAGGTATGGATGTGGTCAATGCTTTAACCCGCCGTGACCCGAATCAAGCCCCAGATTTTGAAGGAGATGCGATTAAGACCATTACGATAACGGAAGAATAAATATTAATCGTAGGGGCGAGGTCACCTCGCCCCTACAAAAAATTATAAAATCAAAATTGTTCCAAACACAATTTCAAAAATAACACTCTGCCAATTGGATGTATTGCTGGATTTATCAACAAAAATTGAAATGATTCTTGCAATCCCGACCAATAAATATCCAAACCCAAGCATTTGATAGGCAATTAGGTTGTTGACAATAATGGGGAATACACCAAGCACGATAAAGAAAATTCCAAGCACAACTCGAATTTCTGTCACACCACGAGCACCTTCTGGTGCAAGCCCTGTAAACCCAACCGTACTTTTTGGTTTGAATGTTGCATATACACCAACGAGTGCTGTTAGTACACAACCGATAATTTTAAGGATTTCTAACATAGTATTTGCTCCTAAAAGATTTTCTCACTTTAACATAAGATTGCTTCGCCACAAAAAACAAAAGCGTGGCTCGCAATGACATGTTATTTCCTATCATAAAAAATTAACAACGTACTGCCATATTTTCTTTCTTCAGTTTCAATTAAATTTTGCAACTCAACTTCTTGATATTCACTCGGGTCAATTTGTACAATCACACTGCCATCTTCGGTTAACCAATTAATATTTTCATCAACTAATTTCAAGGCATTCAACCACATCTCTTTATATTGGGGCGGAGCGATATAAATGTATTCAAATTTTTTATCCACATGCCCTGCTAATAAATTAAACGCATCACCACGTTTGATTTCACTTTGCGAATCAAATTTGCAATGCGAAACATTTTCTTTTATCGTTTCAATTGGTAAACGATTCAAATCTGTAAAGCGCACAAACTTCGCGCCTCTACTCAATGCCTCAATACCAATTGCACCAGTGCCTGCAAACAAATCCCACCAATTCGAATCAATCACATCACTCGCCAAAATATTGAACAAGGCTTCTTTCACACGATCCATCACAGGGCGCGTCATATCGCCCGGCACCGATTTCAACTTTCTACCTTTTGCAGAACCAGAAATGACTCGCAGGCTCATTCCACACTCTTTCGCGCCGTCAAAATATTTTCATGTGATGTGACATACGGAACAACACATCCTGTACTCAAGATGAATCTTTTCCCTTTTGTTTCTTCGATGGCTTGCTTCGCTTCTTTCTTAACGTCAGCCTGATTCCCATTTTGAAGTGTATCTTGTCTTATACCTCCGCATACCACACCTTTGAATAGACTTTGTCCTTCTGTTAGTGGCGGATAAGTTTCTTGGTCATGCCAGTTGACGATTTGGAATTTCAATAAACGTAATAAAGAAAAATATACATCTGTGCCGTGTAGGTGAAGTATGTTACACCATAACCCTTCTATCGGTTTGAGTGTATCTTGGTCAAATGGCAAGGCAATATCTTTGTATGTATCTAAATCTAAAACGCTGGCTTGGGCATGTTGCACTGCATAAAAGATTCCATCCACACCAATATCATTGACCGCTTCAATAAATTTAATCGTCGTTTTTGTGATTGTTTCTAAACCTTTTATAACTGCATCAGGATATTTACGGATATGTTCAAGTAACAAGTCATTGCCTGCTAAATTTTTCGCTTGTGATAATGGATTGAATACAGTTTGAATTAAGGGAGTTTCAGGCTCAAGATTCTGCTTGATGGAGCGTAAACAGGTTAGTTGTCCAGAAAGATGCGCAGAGGTATGTGGGTCAAGTGGTTTGAGAGTCTCCCAATCCTGCGGAGTTTTAATCACATGTTTTGTGTAAGCACGCGAACCTTCAGGATTATTTTGCCACTCATCTTGCACGCCCCAATCTTTGACCATGAACGAAGAAGCAGGTGTAACTTTGACGATATCGAAATCATAAGTTTGTTGAAAATCAAGCGTAGCCTTTGCAAGTGATTCTGGATTTTGATCTTCGTGCGGAAAATGTCGCCACAAAGCAATAGGCGTGCGGTCTGGCGTTTCATTATTGAGACATGCTTGTATACGTTCACGATGTGTAATCATTTTTATAACTCGCTTTCAAGGCGATGACGATGATACATGCCTTCTTGAAAAGTTTTGATAATTGTAAACCCATTGGCTTGTGTGGCTTTGAGGCTGGCGATATTTTTTGTTTCTACACTGGCAAAAATTTTTTTATATCCGCGTTTTCGTCCTTCATCCATTAATGCCTTTTGAAGTGTTCGCCCAAGTTTTTGCCCGCGATATTTTGGGTCAACTGTAAAGTAAACACATTCGATTGTATTCGGCTCGTCCATTTGGCTTTGAATGGTAACACTTGAAATTAACATTTGAAAAAACACAAATGGTTTTGTGAAAAAAACTTTGAGAATATTTTTGATAAACCAAACTTTATCTTCTGTAAGTTTTGAGGTTAAAGAAGAAGGCTCAGGCGAAGCAAGGCTAAATCCCATAATATCTTTTG
>JAEURH010000044.1 GCA_016789365.1 Anaerolineales bacterium | reverse complement strand
GGCATGTGCGTGATTTATTAAAGTCACAACTCTCTGTAGATGTTGATAACAATTTTGAACCGAAGTACCGCGTTCCCAATGAAAAGAAACCCGTTGTAAAAGAAATTAAACAACTCGCCAAAAAAGCAGAAGAAATTTATCTCGCAACCGACCCTGACCGCGAAGGTGAATCAATTTCGTGGCATCTTATGGAAGCGGCAGAGATTGACCCCGAAAGAACAAAGCGCGTGGTCTTCCATGAAATCACCGCGCCAGCAGTGGCTGAGGCGTTTTCGCATCCTCGTAATATTGATATGAATCTTGTCAATGCTCAACAAGCCCGTCGTGTGTTGGATAGACTCGTTGGTTATAGCATCAGCCCGATTTTATGGGAAAAAGTTCGCGGTCGTTTATCCGCTGGGCGCGTGCAATCAGTGGCGTTAAAACTTATTGTTGATAGAGAACGCGAAATTGATGATTTCAAACCCGTAGAATACTGGTCAATTCATGCTGAGTTCAAACCTGAAAATTTGAAATCAAACTTTATTGCTAAGTTAGTTAAGATGGATGATAAAGATGTCGAGTTGCCGAATGAAGAAACCGTCAAACCGCTTCTCTATGACATGGAAACTGCTTCTTTTTCTATCAGCAAAGTTAAACGTGGAGAGAGGCGACGAAAACCTTTGGCTCCATTTACAACATCCACGTTACAACAAGAGGCTTCGCGTAAATTAGGGTTTACTGCCAAAAGAACGATGGCTTTAGCACAAGGTTTATATGAAGGTCAAGATGTGGGTGAAGGCGGCTCAACAGGTTTAATTACCTATATGCGTACCGACTCAACTAATGTGTCAGCGATGGCTCAGGCTGAAGCGCGGGAATATGTATCCGCTAAGTATGGAGGCGATTTTCTTCCATCTGAACCACCGACATACAAAACAAAATCTGCTAACGCGCAAGAAGCCCACGAAGCGATTCGTCCAACATCTGCCATGCGCGACCCTGAAAAGGTCAAAGAATTTTTAGAGCCTGCCATGTTCAAGTTATATCGTTTGATTTGGCAAAGATTTGTTGCCTCGCAAATGGAAGCGGCAGTGTTTGATACATTGCAAGTGGAAGTAACAGGCAAAACAAATGACCATGAATATTTATTGCGTGCTTCTGGCTCAGCAGTAAAGTTCCCAGGCTTTTTGGTTGTGTATGAAGAAGCCAAAAATGAAGACGCAAAAACCGATGAAGAAGAAGATGTGAAAATTCCTGCGGGCGTGGCGGAAGGTCAAAAACAAGAATTGATTCGTTTGATTCCTGAACAACATTTCACACAACCGCCACCACGTTTTTCAGAAGCGTCCTTAGTGCAAGCCTTAGAAGAAAATGGAATTGGTCGTCCATCTACTTATGCGCCGACAATTTCCACCATTCAACAACGTGGATATGTCATGCGTGAAGAGAAACGATTAATCCCAACCGATATTGGTTTTCAAGTAAATGATTTGATGACGCAATATTTTCCCGAAGTTGTGGATTTGAATTTCACTGCCCACATGGAAGAAGACCTCGACAAAATCGCCGAAGGCGAAATGACGTGGGATGCCGCCATTCGAGAATTTTACGAACCATTTTCTGAAGATATTAAAAAAGCACAAGCCGAAATGCCTGTTGTGAAATCAGGTCCCGAACCGATTGGTAGAATCTGTCCCGATGATGGTGGTGAGTTAGTGATTCGTTATGGTCGTTTTGGGAAATTTATTTCGTGTGCAAACTTCCCAACTTGCCGTTACACAGAACCCTGGCTTGAAAAAATTGGAATCGCCTGCCCGAAAGATGGCGGTGATTTGGTTGAAAAGAAAACCCGCAAAGGGCGCACGTTTTATGGTTGTGCTAATTATCCAAATTGTGATTTCACATCATGGAAGAAGCCAATTCCAAAACCATGCCCGAAGTGTAATGGCTTGTTAGTCATTGCCAACAAACGCGAAGCACAATGCACCAATTGCTCCGAATCCTTCCCATTGGATGAGGTTGTGGCAGAAAGTGTGTAATTTTGTACGGCGAGGTTTACCTCGCCGTACTTTTTATTAATTGGACGCTGATGAACGCAGATAAACGCTGATTTTATTTTATAAATGGCTGTATAATTTCTAAATCACTTGATTTTGAATGACCTTGTGGAGGATGCTATGTCTGATTTTCAAGCCATCATAGATTTTTTTATTCAATATAAATGGTATTCCATTATTCTTTTAATTGGAATTGCCGCATTGTATTTAATGCGTGCCTATGTGGGTGGAATTGCAAAGGGTATAGAAAAATGGGGAACAGATTTGTTTGATAGTTTTTCTCGAAGAGTAGATGTTAGTGACACCACACGCCTTTATTTACAGCAAGCCAGTAAAGCCTATAGTTATTTTAAGTTTCGTGGATTGCCAACTGCGCGTGCCAAAGGGATTGAACCAGCGCAATTAGACCAAGCCTATGTTTCGGTGCGTGTTTTATCTGAGAAAAGCAAAGAAGAAGATGTAACCGAAGATATAAACAAAATGGCACAGCCCCAAGAACTCACTCGCGGAAAAATAAATCTTGGCGCTCAAAACAAGCCAACTCGATTAAGCGAAGCCGCAAAAGAATCGCAAAGATTGGCTTTGATTGGTGTAGCGGGTTCAGGGAAAAGTACATTATTACAATGGGCTGGGCTGGCTTGCGCCAAAGACTTGTTGAGACAAAAATTATCCGACGAGCAAAAAGAATTGATTAAATCATTAGGCGGGAAACCACTTGTGCCGTTTTTAATTCCTTTAAGAGCCTATGCTTCGTATTGTGAAAAAAATAAATATAGCCGCTCTTCTAAAACTTTTTTGAACTTTATGGCAGAGTATCTTGCAGACCATCATGCTTCAGTAGATATAGATGTTGATTTCATAAAAACACACCTAAGAAAAGGCTGTTTACTGTTATTAGATGGCTTAGACGAAGTAGACCGCGAAGACCGACCTGCTATTCGTTCCGCTGTAGAGGAATTGTTGGCAGAATTTGATAGCCCGAATTTACGTTGCTTATTAACTTCGCGACCTTCGGCGATTCAAATTGCTCAACAGATGCAAGGATTCCAAAATGTAGAAGTGCAAAGCTTAACCAAATCACAGCGTAATGATTTGATTGAAATGTGGTACAAAGCCGCACTTGCTGATGACCTACATGAAGCCCGCCGAAAAGCCAAAGACTTGTCATCAAGAATTGATGAAAGCGATGAACCTGTACAGAAACTAGCAACCACACCTTTAATGGTGACAATTTTCTCTATGGTGCATTATGTTCGCGATGAACTACCCAAAAAACGGGCTAAGTTATATGAAGATGCGGTTGAAGTTTTATTAACTGAACCTTACAAGGGGCATGAAGAAGCCAAAGAACTGGAGAAAACAGGCGGGATGGATTGGACAGTACGGCGTGATAGACTGGCTTGGATTGCCTTTGAATTACTCGAAAAGAAAGAAGACGCTTTGCTTGAAGATGATTTGGTAGAACTCATTTGGAAGCGTTTCGGGAACGAAGAAGCCGAAGCCAAACGAACTACAAGAAACTTTTTACGAGATGTAGCGGGGCGTGGTGGTTTATTAGAAGCGGTAGATGATAGTTATGGCTTTTATACCCATGCTACCTTTCAAGAATATTTAGCAGGCAGGTATTTAGCAGAAGAATACCCGCAAGAAAAATTAGAAACTTTTTTACCAGAAAATATTGAAAATGACCGCTGGTACGAAGCCCTACGCTTAGCCGCAGGTTATTTAGCCATTAAGGGAGAAGGTAATGCTAGCCGTTTTGTTTTGCAAATTGCCGATTCTGGTTTGGGAAAAAGTGAAGAAATAAAATCTCGTGCATTGTATGTAGCAGGCTTGGCACTGGCAGATATTTCAGAAAAACTTCGCTTTCAAGATATTGTCCAAAAACTAGTACCTCAAATGACAGATTTGTTAATAACCAACCCGCCACAAGTTAATGTGCGCCCCAGATTTAATTTAGGCATGGCTTTGGGAACTTTAGGCGACCCACGCTTGAAACCACTTGAACCCGAATGTGTGCCGATACGCGCAGGTGAATTTAGAATGGGGACAAATGATGAAGATAAAAAGATAATTGAAGAGCAAAAAGCAAAATCGTGGGATGATGAATCGCCGTCCCATCAGGTTTATGTTTCAGATTTTTCAATTGGAAAATATCTCGTCACAAATTTTGAGTTTGGGGAATTTTATAATGCCAAAGGCTATGACGATGAATCTTTTTGGAGTAAAGATGGCTGGTTATGGCGTACAGGCAAATTTGATGCCGACCTTTCATGGATTGAAGATAAAGATTTGAGAAAAAACTATGAAAGATGGTTAGCCAACAGACCTGTAGAATTACGCGATAAACCTTTTTATTGGGAAGATGCCCAATGGAACACGCCCAATTTGCCAGTGGTTGGCGTAACATGGTTTGAAGCCGAAGCCTATTGCAATTGGTTAAGTAAAATGACGAATAAAAAATATAGTTTGCCTACTGAAGCCCAATGGGAAAAAGCCGCGCGAGGTAAACAAAATACGATTTGGGCGTGGGGTAACACTTGGCAGGGTGACTTGTGTAATAATGCTGATGAAGATACAACTGATAAGCTAAACCGAACTTCACCAGTGGGCATGTACCCGAATGGTGCGAGTAATTATGGCGCAATGGATATGATGGGCAATGTTTGGGAATGGTGCTTAGATTGGTATGATGGAGAATTATATAAAAAGAGAGAGCATGAAATTGTTAAAGACCCACAAGGTGCGCCAAATGGTTTTGTGCGCGTGTTGCGTGGCGGCTCGTGGTACGACGATCGGTTCGACTCGCGCTGTGCCATTCGCTACTGGAGTGATCCTTTCATCTTCAACTACGATGTTGGTTTTCGTCTTGTTCTCTCTCCCGATAGCATTTGAAATTCTGAATCTCTGAATTCTGATTTCTGATTCGGTTTTAAAATTTTTTGGAGAAATTTATGAGTGAATTATATGAAAGGTTTTGCTCGTTTATAAATTTACACGAATCCTACTACAAAGCAAGAAAAGGTAAACGTAGCAAGGCGAGTGTGGCAAGTTTTGAATATAACCAAGAGGAAGAGTTAATCAAATTGCAAGAAGAACTTGCAACTCAAACTTGGAAGCCTGGCGCTTACACAAATTTTTACATTCACGAACCGAAAAAACGATTAATTTCTGCCGCGCCGTTTCGAGACCGTGTGGTGCATCATGCTCTTTGTAATATGTTAGAACCTGATTGGGAAAGAAGATTTATTTATGATACGTATGCCAACCGCAAGTATAAAGGCACACACAAAGCCATTTTGCGGGCTAACCAATTCGCTAGAAGATTCAAATATGTTTTGCAATGTGATTTTGAGCAATTTTTTCCAAGTATAGACCATGCCATATTGAGGGAAAAAATATCTACTCATTTACAAGATAATGAATTAATGGGCATTGTCAATTTGATTTTACAGTCTGGCATTGGTGCACAAACTGAATCCTATCAAATGAAATATTTTGCAGGCGATGATTTATTCTCTGTAAATCGCCCACGCGGTTTGCCAATTGGTAATTTAACCTCACAGTTTTGGGGAAATGTATATCTATGTTCGTTTGACCATTTCATCAAATGTGAATTAAGAGCAGAAGGTTATGTTCGCTATGTGGATGATTTTATTTTATTTGCAGACAATAAACAAATTTTGCATGATTGGAAAGAGAAAATATTAAACCGAATTTCTAAATTGAGACTAACTTTACACGAACCACAAATTTATCCTGTATATACAGGTATTCCATTTCTTGGCTTTCGTATTTTTCCTACACATCGCCGCTTAAAAAAGAAACGCGGTATTGCTTTTCAACACCGTTTTAGAAATTTGGCTCAACGATGGCAAAATCGTGAGTTCGAAAGAAGTAAATTAGATGCCTCTGTACAAGCATGGGTGGCGCATGTCAATTGGGCTGATACTTATGGATTACGACGCTCTGTTTTAAGTCGTTATGTTTTGTAGTTATGCAAGAATCTCCTATTTTTTCTCGCACTTATGACCTTGTGCTTTGGCTTGTGCCGCAAGTCAATAAATTTCCGCGTGTGCATCGTTTTGGAATTGGTGAACGGGTCATTCGGCATACGCTTGATTTTCAAGAAACCATTATTAAGGCAGGTTTGTCTAAAAAAGATAGAAGCAAATTATTAGATGAAGCAGATGTACAATTGGCTTTGTTACGCCAGCACTTAAGGTTATGTAAAGATTTAGATATTGTTAAACTGAATCAATATGAGCATGTTTCAAAAATAATAGTAGAAATTGGTCGGTTATTAGGAGGTTGGAAGAAATCAACTTCATAATAATAGGGACAAGTCAAGAGAGTGCGCGTGTTGCGTGGCGGCTCGTGGAACAACAATCGAAACGACACGCGCTGTGCCATTCGCAACAGGAATAATCCTAACAACTTCAACAACAATGTTGGTTTTCGTCTTGTTCTCTCTCACAATATTTTTGCTGTGCCAGTAGTGCCAATTCATTGAAGAATGATGGTCGAGGCAAAATTATCGGCTGACTTGCTTCCTGCTTGGGTTTAACTCAGGCAAATATAAAAAATGCCCATCTCCTGAGTAAATCTCTGAGGTGGGCAAACTCATACAAGACTTCGGAGGTCTTAAAGACCTCCGAAGTCTAATCAACAAAAAATCTGCGTCCAACTTAAATATACGAATTCGTAATTTTTTCATCCGAAATTCCATTGTATAATCAGAAAGAAAGCAAAACCAAAGGAGAATGTTATGCAGTTTGTCGTTGCTTTAGTTAAAAAATTACCCTTTGTTCACATTGGCTTATTCCTCGGCGGGTTAATCCTCGGATTGCTTTGGGCATGGGTGATTGACCCCGTTGATTTTGTGGATGCAACGCCCGCCTATCTTCGTGCTGATTTACAAGAAGATTATTTGCGTATGGCAATTGACTCTTACCGCGTCTTCCCTAGCCCCGACTTGGCACTGCAACGATGGCAGAATCTTGGCGTGGGGGCTCAGCAAGCCTATCTAAATATTCAAGCCAATCCCGGTAATCAAGACCCTGCCGTCGTCAAAAACTTTGGCGATTTGATAACAAGTATTTTAGCAACCACAGGTGGCGGGCAACCGACACAACAACCAAGTGGTCAAGCCTCTTTAATGAATACTGCCTTAATTGCCATTGGTATTATTTTGGTGTTAGGTGTGCTTGCCGCGGCAGGCATGTATTTGTTCAGATTATTTGGCAGGCGCGGTTCTGGTGAAGTGACTACCATGATGCAAGCCCAAGAAATCAGTCGCAGTGCCGCCAAGACAGATTTTTCTGAATTAGGTCTCGCTCCACCGATTACCCAAACCATGACAACCTACTTGCTCGGCGATGATTTATATGATGAATCATTCAGCATTGATACAGGTGCTGGCGAATTTATGGGTGAGTATGGCGTGGGTGTTTCTGAAATCATCGGTGTCGGCGACCCGAAAAAAGTAACAGCACTTGAAATTTGGTTGTTCGATAAAAATGACATCAAAACTGCTACGAAAGTTTTAATGTCACAACATGCGTTTAGTGACATTGGCATCCGCTCACGTTTAGAACCCAAAGGCGAATTGGTGCAAGTAGAACCGCAAGCGCAAATTTTGCTTGAAACCGCTACACTTCAATTACTTGCCACCGTTGTTGACCTTGAATATGGAAAAGGTCCACTACCTGATAATAGTTATTTTGAACGCATTACGCTCGAGTTAGCAATTTGGCCCAAATAAATAAAAAATCCCTTCATAAAGAAGGGATTTTTTATTTACTATTCATTTATTCAATCTTGATAATCTTAAACTTGATTTTTCCACCGGGTGTTTCGGCTTCAGCAACATCACCGACCTTTTTATCCATCAAGGCACTGCCAATCGGCGATTCGTGTGAGATTCTTCCATTGCGTGGGTCAGCCTCAGCGGGACCGACTAAATAATATTTTTCGGGGTCAAAGCCTTCTTCTTGAATCGTAACAGTTGAACCGATTTCTACAACGCCTGTGTTTTTCGTTTTTTCAATCAACACAGAGTTTCGTAGAATCGCTTCAATTTCTTGAATACGTCCTTCGAGAAAGCTTTGGTCTTCTTTGGCTTTGTGATAGTCCGCATTTTCAGATAAATCTCCCATCTGAATTGCAGAACGTAATCGTTGGGCGAGCTCTTCACGCTTCGGACCGGTCAATTCCTGTAGTTCGGCTTTGAGTTTCGCTTCACCTTCGGGAGTTAAGTAATTGGGTTGAGACATGGCTTCTCCTTTCTTGCTTGTCTGTTTGAATGAATACGAAGGGGGCAAACTGTCTCTTCTATTGCCCCCTTTTGAAAACCAAAATCAATTACGGTTTTTCAAGGGGATTAAATAACTTTTGATATTCTTCGACAGCGTAACGGTCTGTCATGCCGGCAATGTAATCGCAAATAGTTTTTTCCAATCCGCGCTTCTCGACGAAAAATTGAACATGTTTGGGCAACATAGCAGGTTCTGCGCGGTAAGCATGGAACAAATCTGAAATAATTTTTTCTGCTTTTACTTGCATTCTAACCACACGGTAATGACGATATAGTTTTGCATATAAAAAGTCTTTCAATTCACGGTTGCGCCTTTGCGTTTCTTCGCTATAGCCAACCACATTAAACTTCAACTTTTGAATATCGGTTGCTGAATTAATTTTACCTTCTTTTAACCGTCCATCCGTCGCTTTGACCATATCCGTTACCATGATGCCAACTAAATGCCGAATCATGCGGTGACGTTCCATATCGCTTAAAACGGGTCCACGCCAATTATAGGTTTCGCGCAAAATATTCCATAAAGCAACGCCTTCTAGCATTTGTGGATTTATCATGCCAGAACGAAGCCCATCGTCCAGGTCATGTGTAGTGTAGGCTAATTCGTCTGCCACGTTGGCAATTTGCGTTTCGAGATTGCCGCGTAAATCAGGCTGAAAATCACGTGCATCTGAAATATCATATTCTGATTCATGCTTGACCATACCTTCGCGCACTTCCCAAGTAAGGTTCAAGCCAGGAAATTCTGGATAGCGTTGCTCAAGCTCGGTCACGATTCGAAGCGATTGTTTGTTATGGTCAAAGCCGCCGTAATCTTTCATCAAGCGCGCTAAGGCAACTTCGCCAGAATGCCCAAAGGGTGAATGACCCAAATCATGTGCTAAGCAAATGGCTTCTACTAAATCTTCATTGCCGCCTAAGGCACGAGATAACGTCCGACCGATTTGCGCAACTTCCAAGGTATGCGTGAGGCGGGTGCGGAAGTGGTCACCTTCAAAATTGATGAAGACTTGCGTCTTGTATTCCAATCTGCGAAAAGCAGTGGTGTGTAAAATGCGGTCGCGGTCACGTTGAAAAGGTGTGCGGTATTCAGGTTCGGTGTCTAAATAGGCGCGTCCTTTGGTGTCCTTGCTTCGCATTCCATAAGGTGCAAGGCTTTTATCTTCAATTTCTTCAAGTTGCTGGCGTGTAAAAAACATTTTTGTTGTTAGATGAAAACGTCATTGCAACATCCTGAGTCAAGAGTCGCAATGACATTTGTGGGGCGAGAGGGGGTCGAACCCTCACAGTATCACTACCGACGGATTTTAAGTCCGTTGCGTCTGCCGATTCCGCCATCGCCCCGGCAAGTAATATTTTACTATAACTTTTTATCTTATCAATAAAAAACAAATCGCCAATTAGACGATTTGTTTTTTATTCTGGCGGTCCCGACGGGATTCGAACCCGCGATCTCGGCCTTGACAGGGCCGCATGTTAGGCCGCTACACCACGAGACCAATCTAACAGCGGGCGAAAGTTTACCATGACGATATAACCATGTCAATATAAATTCTTAAGCGATAATTCCAAAAGCGAATTTTCAATATCAATATTCAAAATTTCTTTGCTTTTGCTTTTCAAACTTACCAATTTGTAAACCCCGAACTTGACACAATCCCCGCCCTGTTCTAAAATTACTACATGATATTTAAAGATGGTTAGCGTTCTCAACATGAGGCGTATAAAAAATTCCCCGGAGGGTTGGCTTGTCTAAAAACCGAACACAACAAATGGTAGACCGCCTGCGCGAATTACAGGCATCCTCACCTGATATTGAAGCATCTGCTGTGGTGAGTGTAGATGGTTTAAGCATTGCCTCTGCGCTTCCGCAAGGTGTTGAAGAAGACCGTGTCTCTGCTATGTCTGCCGCCATGTTATCTTTAGGTGAGCGCATTGCAGGTGAATTAGGACGCGGCTCTCTTGAACAAGTGTATATTAAAGGCGTCAAAGGATACGTTGTACTGATGTCTGTTGGTGAAGAAGCAGTCCTCACTGCTCTGGCTCGTGAGCAAGCCAAGCTTGGTCTAATCTTCTTAGACATGCGCCGCGCCGCCGAAGATTTGGCAAAGTTGATTTAGTGGAGAACCTATGAGTCCCATCCAAAAAGCAGGTTTATACTACCCAAACAAATTTGGCTTAATCACCATAAAATCACTTGAAGAAGTGATGGGAAAAAATGGTCTCAATGCCATCCTCAACCTTGGTGGTTTAGGTCACTATGTTGAAAACTACCCGCCAGATAATCTCGACAAAGGTTTTGACTTCGCCGAACTTTCTGCTATCGGTTCATCTTTAGAAGAAATGTACGGTCCACGTGGTGGAAGAGGTCTCGCGCTTCGTGCTGGACGTGCCACTTTTGCTGATGCCCTCCGCAACTTTGGAGCCTTAGCCGGTGCCGCCGACCTAGCCTTCGTCGTTTTACCGCTTCAATCTAAACTGAGAATTGGTCTGCCTGCGTTTGCAAAAATCTTCTCTCAACTTTCAGACCAGCAAACTACAGTCGAAGAAAAAGACACCGAATGGGTGTGGACCATTCATAAATGCCCATGTTGCTGGGGTAGAACCGGTGCTGATAAACCTGTGTGCTTCATTGCCACTGGACTTTTACAAGAAAGCCTCAAATGGGTTTCCGGCGGAAATGAATTCCGCGTCAACGAATCCAAATGCATTGCCATGGGTGATAGCGTTTGTGAATTCATCGTTCAAAAAGAACCAATCTCTTAGCATAAATAAGGGTCTGGCATGACAGACACCAAATCAAAAATACTCATCGTAGAAGACGACCCTGATGTAGCCGAAATGCTCACGGCATATTTCCGTTCACAGGAATATGACGTATCTACCGTTAACTGGGGTGAAGATGGTGTGCGTTCGGCACAACAATCTCCGCCTGATTTAGCCATTTTAGACATTCGCTTGCCCGATATTGACGGTTATGAAGTAGCACATCGCTTACGCAAAGACCGCCGCACAGCTGATATTCCCATTATTTTCTTAACCGAAAAACGTGACCGCTCTGATAAATTACAAGGTTTAGAGATTGGCGCGGATGATTACATCACCAAGCCATTTGATATTCAAGAATTGCGTTTGCGTGTTCGTAATGCGTTGAATCGTGTCAGTCAAGGCTCATTAACCAATCCCGTCACAGGTTTGCCAGAAGGTGCATTGGTGGATGAGAAACTTTCTGAAGTACTTGGCAAAGATAATAGCGCTTTGTTATTCGTTTCATTAATAAACATGGATGCTTTCCGTGAAGCCTATGGTTTTGTGGCTTCGGATGATGTTTTACGCGCCATCAGTTTAATGATTGGTAACACTTTGCGTGAGTTTAGTCGCGCCGAAGATTTTCTTGGACATCTTAGCCCGACAGATTTTATTTTACTAATCCCGCCTTCCAATGTTTCTTCTTTAAGCGAAAAACTGCGTTCACGCTTAGACCAGTCTATGGAGTATTTTTATCCGCTCAAAGACCGTGAACAAATGGCAAAACAAAAAGACCGCCTAAATGCTAAACTCAATGATATTGCTTCGCTTAAGAATTACAAAGGCGATGTTAACCAATTGAAGACGGAATTGATTAATCTAAAAAATAAGTGAACAGTTTGAAAATTACAGTTGTCACCCCAACGTATAACGAAGCGGAGAACCTTCCTAAATTGGTCTCCGCTTTATTTTCGCTTCCGCTTGATATTCATTTGCTTGTGGTCGATGACAACAGCCCCGATGGTACAGGTCAAATTGCAGATAATCTTGCGAAAGAATACCCAAACAAAATTGAAGTAATGCACCGCCCCGGTAAGATGGGTTTGCGCTCTGCGTACCTGAATGGGTTTCAGAAAATATTAACGAGCAGTACCCAAGTCGTTGTCCAGATGGATGCGGATTTTTCTCACGACCCAACTGCTTTGATTGAAATGTCAAAATTACTTGAATCAAATGATGTCGTTTTGGGCTCTCGGTATGTTTCAGGCGGTTCAGTGGATAAAGACTGGCCCCTCTGGCGAAAAGCATTATCAGCCTTTGGGAATTTTTATGCCCGTAGTATTTTGCGCTTGCCATTGCATGATGTGACCACAGGCTACCGCATGTGGCGCAGTGATGCGTTAAGACAAATTCCTTTTGAGCATATTTATTCCAGTGGCTATGTTTTTTTAGTAGAAATGATTTACCTTGCACATTGTCTCGAATTTAAGATTGGTGAAGCCCCAATTTATTTTGCAGACCGGCGCTTTGGAAAATCGAAAATGTCTTTCAAAATTCAACTCGAAGCCGCCTTGCGGATTTGGCAAGTGTGGTGGAATTATCGTGATATTCGCAAAGCAGGGAAGTTGGCAAGGTTATAAGCCCCTTCCTCAAACGTAATCCATCTGATAAAATACTGCCCGCACGCCGAACCAAACTATTAGACCCTCGGCTTTCACGTCCGAGGGTTTTTGTGTGTAAAAATAAGGAATGAAATAATAATGATTGAAAGAACCGATCTCAGAAATATTGCTATCATCGCCCATGTTGACCATGGAAAAACAACGCTTGTAGATGGATTGCTTCGTCAATCTCATACATTTCGTGAAAACCAACAAGTTGCTGAAAGAGTCATGGACTCTAATGACCTTGAACGCGAACGTGGCATTACTATTCTTGCAAAGAATACTGCAATCACACTTAATGATTCGCAAACTGGTAACCCAATCAAAATTAATATTGTAGATACACCCGGACATGCTGATTTTGGTGGTGAAGTTGAACGTGTGATGAACATGGTGGATGGCGTGCTTTTGCTTGTAGATGCCGCAGAAGGACCGATGCCACAAACCCGTTTCGTATTGAAAAAGGCTTTGCAAATGGGTCATAAAGCCATTGTGGTTATTAATAAAGTTGACCGTAAAGATGCAGAACCTTCGCGTGTATTAAATGAAACTTTTGATTTATTTATTGAATTAGGCGCAACCGAAGAACAAGCAGACTTTCCTGTCATTTATGCTCAAGCCACAGCAGGCAAAGCAGGTCTGACTCCAGAAGTGGGTGAGGATTTACAACCTTTATTCGATACGATTCTCAAACATATTCCCGCTCCCAAAGTTGACCCTGATGCTCCGTTACAAATGTTGGTGACAACATTAGGCTATGACGATTATCGCGGTGTGACGGCGGTTGGACGTATCTTTGCTGGAAAAATAAAAGCGAATCAAAAACTTGCTCGCATCAAAATGGATGGGACAGTTGTTCCTGAATCCGCAAAATATCTTTACACTTTCAAAGGCTTGAACAAAATTGAAGTGGAAGAATCTGTCGCGGGTGATATTATTTCATTAGCAGGTTTGGACGAAATTTCAATTGGTGAAACGTTAGCAGACCCTGCAAACCCAGTTGCATTGCCGACGATTAAGGTTGAAGAACCAACTGTGCGCATGACATTTGGTGTAAATACATCTCCATTTGCTGGCAAAGAAGGTAAATGGGGAACTTCGCGCAATTTGCGCGAACGTCTATTTGAAGAACTTCGCACCAATGTCTCTTTGCGGGTTGAAGAAACTGATTCGGCTGAAAACTTTTTAGTCTCAGGTCGTGGTGAATTGCATTTGGGAATCTTAATCGAAACCATGCGTCGTGAAGGCTATGAATTTCAAGTCTCTCGTCCAGAAGTGATTTATCACAAAGCAGACGATGGCGTGTTACTTGAACCGTATGAAGAAGTGCATATTGAAACCAGCAGTGAAACAATTGGGGCGGTGGTCGAAATGCTTGGCGCAAGAAGAGGCCGCATGATGGATATGCAGGATGCAGGTCAAGGAACGACGCGGGTGGTTTATATCGTGCCAACGCGCGGCTTGCTCGGCTTCCGTTATCAATTTCTCACATCCACACGCGGGGCTGGTGTAATGAATACCATCTTTCATGGTTACGATGAATTGGCAGGCGCGATGAATACACGTCAGAGCGGCTCGTTGGTGGCTTGGGAGCCAGGTACGACGACTGCTTATGCGTTGAAGTCTGCAGAAGAACGCGGCATTTTGTTTGTGGGTCCAGGCGTGGATGTGTATGAAGGTATGGTGGTAGGTGAGAATGCGCGTTCTGGTGATATTTCGGTGAATGTGTGTAAGAAAAAACATTTGACGAATATTCGTGCCGCGCGCGGTGATATGGAAATCCGCCTCACGCCTCCGCGACAAATGTCACTGGACGAGGCAATTGAGTATTTGGCTGACGATGAGTTGCTGGAAGTGACCCCCGAAGCCTTTCGCATTCGCAAACGCATTTTGAGTGCCGATGAACGTGGCAAGCAAACGAAAAAAGTGAAAGAACAGTTTAGTGAGTCTTAATATAAAACTCGGAGGTCTTAAAGACCTCCGAGTTTTGTCTTCTAACAACTCAACGTAATCGTCTTACTACTCGTATCTCCAACCGCATTAAATGCCACAATGTAATATCCAACACTTTGACCAGATAACAAAGAGATTGTCTCTATAAATTCTGTGCTGTTTGCAGGCAATTCAGCGGCTAATTCATTATTCCGAAAAACGCGATAACCTGATTCATTATCTTTATCTTTCCAGCGGATACTCACATCCGCTTCGTTGGTTGCATAATTACAAGATACATTCCATTGTTGCAAACTGACATTATCTGGTGCGCCTCCTTGTGGTGTAGGTGGGGCAGTGACAGTTGGCACTGCGGCGAGACTCCCAGATGGTGTTACAAATTCTCCCGCTACCCAACATGGACCCGTATCCGTCATCACAACCCAATAATTTGGCGGATAAAACCCAATGATTTGAACTGAATCTTCTGGCACGATTTGAGTAATCCGCTCGTAATTTACCCCCGGACCTGTTCGGCAATTGGTTACATCTTCAAAACTAGCAAAGGGTTGCCCAGATGAATCAGATGGCGTGGCTTGTGCATTATTACTTGTTGCTGGTGCTAAAGTTGGGCTTGCCAGTGGAGTTTTAAGTGCCGCTTCAACTGTCAACGCGGCGGAGGTTTGCACCGCCTCAGCAGATTCTGGTGAATTGGCAGAAGGCAGGTTACAAGAAGAAAGAAAAAGTGCTGTGATAGAAAGCAAAAATGTAATTTTTTTCATAATTTATCCAGTTTTTATGGACGCTGATAAACGCAGACGGACGCTGAAATTTTTATCAGCGAACTCAGCGTTCATCAGCGTCCTGATTAATTTATTCCCCATCCCCTTCGAGCCAAGTTGCCATATATTCTTTTTCCATTTCTACGGCTTGCTTCGTGAGATGTAATGGATGGAATGTATCCACCATCACGGCTAATTCTTTTGTTTCTTTCACGCCAATGCTTGCTTCTGTCATCCCCGGTTGCGGACCATGCGGCAAACCAAATGGATGCAAGCTAATATCGCTTCGGTCTATGCCTTTGCGACTCATGAAATTGCCTTCGGCATAGTAAATCACTTCATCAGATTGGATGTTGGAGTGATTGTATGGTGCAGGAATGCCTTCGGGATGATAGTCAAATAGACGCGGAACGAAAGAGCAAACCACAAAGTTCCAACCTTCAAAGGTTTGATGTACTGGTGGTGGTTGATGAATTCGTCCTGTAATCGGCTCAAAATCTTCAATATTAAATATCCAAGGATATAAATATCCATCCCAACCGATGACATCAAATGGATGATGGTCAAGAATATGTTGTGAAATTCGGTCACGCACTTTTATGCGTACATCAAACTCACCTTTTTCGGTATGCGTTTCTAATTCTTCTGGCACACGAATATCACGTTCACAATATGGCGCATGTTCCAACAATTGACCATAATTATTTCTATATCGTTTCGGCGGCTCAAGCTGACTTGGATTTTCAATTGTGAAAAACTTTGTCTCTTCACTTAATTCCATTTGCCAAGTTGTACCGAACGGAATCACAATGTAATCACCTTTGCGAAATGGCAAATTGCCAAACTGACTTTTCAACACACCACTACCATCATGCACCCACCAAGTTTCGTAGGCTTGTGAGTTGCGATAAAAATAATCCATCTTGCCTTTTGGTGCGCGTGATACGCCGAGAATCACATCGTTGTTTCCAAGTAAGGGAATTCTTCCTGAAACAGGGTCAGCCCCAAGCGGAGTCTGATGCGTTTGAAACGCGCGATGACGTATCGGACCAAAATCAACATATTCAGGCTTGGCAGGTCCGCAATCAGCAGTCTTTGCAACGCGTGGTGGTAAAAAGTGATGATATAAAATGGATTGCAGTGAAGAAAAACCTTCCAGCCCCATTAATTCTTCACGATACAATTTGCCGTTTGGTTTTTTAAATTGTGTGTGACGTTTGTGTGGGATTTGTCCAAGTTTGTGATAGAAAGGCATTTTATTCTCCTTTATTTTTCAATGATTACAATCGAAGCAATCATTTCATCTAAAATATTTAACGAAGGTTCAAACGAATTTGCATCTGCGTTTTCTACTTGTTCATTGATAGTTTGAAAATAATTTTCAAATTCTTCTGGCGTGGTTAAAGTTTGGTTTACATATTCTTGCAAAAACGGCGCATTGACTTGTGCAACGACTGAAACAAAAAACTTTTGGTCAAGTGTTAAACCTTGATACAAAAAAGTGAGTTGCGTGTTACTCAAACTGCTGGCATCAAACGATTTCAAAATCAGATAACGATATCCATCTCCATTTTGAAAAGCTTGCAAACGGATTTGTGAATCAATGATGGAACCTGCGCCGGGCAATCGTGGAAAATCTATTCGATGGTCGCTTTGACCTGTCAGCACCGCCTCTAACTCTCCGAGGATGCCTGCTTCAAGCGCGTCAACATCTTCTACGCGGAAGATTCGGATTCCATCTGCTAGTATATCTTCTCTGCCATTTGTGTATGCTGTAAATAAAATCCGTGCATGTTGTGGATATGGCAATTCAAAAGGTGCATTTGCTTCAGTGAGTGTGATAACGCTTGTGCTTAAGCCTTCCTCAAAACCAAGTGGCGTATCAAAACCAACAGCAAGATTCATTTCATCAAATGTAAAAACGTTTTCAACTGAAATGGCAATGGTGGGGAAAGGTGTGGCTTTGGGAGTAACTTCTGTGGGTGATGAAATTGTATTTGTGACAGTCGGTATATTTTCAATGGGTGGGATGGCAGTTGTTTCATTTGAAGTACAACTCACTAAAAAGAGAAGCAAGACAAATAAAACAACTGCTTTGTTCATTTTGTTTCGCTCACTTCGTACACCACAACACTCTCTTGCTCGTTTGGGTCATTTCTTGCAACGACAGCGATGACTTCTTCTGTGTCACTCAAATTGACGGGCTGATGCGGTAAGTTTGGCGGAATGAATAAAAATTCACCTGCTTCATTGATTGTAGATTGCTCAAGGTTTTTGCCATATTTTGTTTCAGCTTTGCCTTGAATGATATAAATCACAGTTTCGTAGCCATCGTGATAATGTGCTACTGCTTTGCCGCCTGGCGGAATCACCACCAAGTGCATACACAAATGTTTTGAGCCAGCCGTGTTAGCAGAGATGCCTTCAAAATTTGGCAACTGCTGTTTTGAAATATGTGTACCTTGTGGACGAACTGTGATGATTTTATCCATTACGGAAGTCCAACTACATTAATAGATTGAATCAAGGAATCTAAAGCAGTTAATCTAGGTGTAAAAGAATCCGATGATGTATTGTTCAATTGGTCAGTAACCCGAAGGACTTCACTTTCAATGAATGCAAAATCACGTTGGTCTGTTGGGGTGGGGTAGCCAACTAAGAAATCTACATTAATCGGCAAAATGGCTGAAACATAATACAAGCCATCGTTTGTGATTCCTTGAAATGTGTAGAACATCCCGTTATTAGTAATTGGATGAGGGAATTGACTAAACTCTGTTACATATCGAATCCCTGAACCATTTTGAAATGTGATGTTTCCAAAATTTGAATAAAACATTGGTCCCGCATTGAACGTTGGCAAAAACGGCAATCGCTCAGGTAATGCTTGATTTGGATTCGCAATTAAAGATTTCAGAGTTTCAATGTTTTTACCAACATCTTCGTTCGTGGCAACATATTCAGCAATTGGATAAAGGTAAATTTCCGCTTGATGAAAGGTATCGGTTAAAACATAACCTTCAAGGTGATATTGACGATGTTCAGGATAAACTCCCCACCACGGTGTACCCTCAGAAGGTGGCACTGCTTGCACAACTTCTTCTATTGTTGAAGTTGCAATGCCTGTAGGTATGACGAAAGAAATATTATCGTCAATAAATGATATGCCATTAACTTCAGTAGCCACAGGTGCGGCGGCAGTCAGTGCTTGCAAAGTTCCAGCCACAATTGTTTCTACGCTGGGTTGTTCTGGTGCAGGAACAGCAGGGCTACATGCAATCAAAACAAAAATTATAAAGATAAAGAGATTTTGTTTTTTTTGCATTTTATAAATTACCACGTTTTTGTTGTTCGGCTTCAATCGATTCAAACAAGGCTTTGAAGTTGCCTTTACCAAATCCTTGCGCGCCATGCCGTTGAATCACTTCAATGAACATGGTTGGGCGGTCTTGAATCGGGCGAGTAAAAATTTGAAGTAGATACCCTTCATCATCGCGGTCAACCAATATTCCGAGTTCATGAATCGTTTTCATATCTTCTTTAATTTTGCCAACACGGTCTGGAAGCATTTCATAATAAGTATCTGGCACGCGTAAAAATTCCACGCCACGTTTGCGAAGTTCGCCAATCGTTTTGATAATGTCGCCAGTGATGATAGCAATGTGTTGCACGCCAGGCGTTAGATAATAATCAAGATATTCTTCAATTTGACTCTTGCGTTTACCTTCAGCTGGTTCATTGATTGGGAACTTGACGCGTCCATTCCCGTTCTGCATGACCTTGCTCATCAGGGCTGAGTATTCGGTTGAAATATCTTTATCATCAAAGTGCAGTAATTGACGAAAGCCCATCACTTGATGATAAAAATTCACCCAGTGATTCATTTTGCCAAGTTGCACATTGCCGACCATGTGGTCAATAGCGGCTAACCCTGTTGATTCGGCTTCATATTGAATTGCTTTATAAGTTGGAGCAAACACACCTTTGTAATCCGCGCGGTCAACAAACACATGCAAAGTTTCGCCATAGGTGTAAATGGCTGAAGTTCTGTAAATACCAAAATCATCTTTTTCTTCGCGCGGTGCCCAAGCGGATTTTCCGCCACGAGCCGTGGTTTCTTTCCACGCTTTTTCTACATCATCTACTTCGAGCGCAATCATTTTCACGCCGTCGCCATGCACCATGTGATGCGATGCGATTGGGCTGGATGGGCTGTATGGTGCTGAAATAACAAAACGAGCTTGCCCTGACTCAAGCACATACGATGCAAACTCGCGGTTGCCTGTTTCTAACCCTGAGTATGCTATTGGCTTGAAGCCAAACGCTTTCCACCAATAATACATGGCATGTTTGGCATTGCCGACGTAAAAATGGACATGGTCAACTGATTTGATTTTGAGGAAGTCCGCTTCCTCTGTCATCGGGCGGGATTCGTTTTTTTCTTTTGTTACCATTTGGTCTCCTTGTGGTTAAGTTGATTTGATTCTACGATAAAGCCAGTTTGTGTGCAATACAAAAAACGCCTCCAAAGTAAGAAACTGTGAAGGCGTTTGAATCAAATTGTCACTGTTTGTTTTTTGAGGCGCAGGTCTTTAATCAAAAAGGGAAGGTAGAGTAGGAATAAAATCGAAAACCCGATTAATTCAAGTTGCAAAATATACCAAGGCCATGGAGCAAGCAAATCTAACAGGGTTGGAAATTCAGGTTTGCCTGCAATGAAAAGATAGTTACTACCGATTGCTAAGTTCAAAAAGAAAACAGGAATCATATAAAGATTCGTCCAAATGAAAACTCGTTTGAAGGATTGCAAAGTGGGGCGAAACCCTTCTACAATCGTCATATAAATTGGCATGGCTACAAGTAAACCATGTGCCAAAAAAGTATTGAACGCTCGAAAATGCGGAAAGCCGTAACCCGTAATATCTGGCGTAAGTAATGCTTGCATTGCCCCGCCAATGCCGAGAAAATAAGCCACTTCATAAATTGCATAATTATTGGTAATGAGCATATACATCGTCAGCCACACAACTACACTACACATGTGAAGCGGAAGCATGGTTTGAATGGACCATATTCCCCAATATGCCGCCCAAGCGTGCCATGCAATTTCGTTGAGAAACAAAATGATAGCGATTGTGATGCGAAAAGATTTTCTTTGGCTTTCATTCCATTTGTTTTTGAAATATAAAAATGATAAACAAAGAATGATGACCAAGCCCAATGCAATCAGATGACCCGTGCCGTATAAATCAAATGATGCACCTGTGTAATTGAGCGCAAAATAATTTTCCATATTTGCCTCCAGTTTATTTTATCTTCACAACTTTACCGTCAGTCATTTTTTGCAAATCGTCTGTGTTCAATTCAAAAATAGCATTCGGTGTCCCCGCCGCCGCCCAAATGGTTTGATATTGTAAAAAATCTTCATCTAAATAAGTTTCCATTTTTTGTGCATGACCAATCGGTGGCACGCCACCAATTGCAAAGCCTGTCACTTCACGTACAAAGTTTGCATTGGCTCTGTCAATTACTTCACCAGCATACTGGCTGATTAATTTTTCATCCACACGGTTTGCTCCACTGGTTAAAACCAAAATCGGCTTTTTACTTTCTTTCCCCATAAATATCAATGACTTAACAATTTGCCCTAACTCACAACCTGCTCTATCTGCGGCTTCTTGTGCAGTGCGAGTTGACTCAGCATGTTCAATGACTTGATATGAATAGCCTAACGAATTTAATAAATCTTGTATTTTTTGCGCGGAAGGGGATAAGTTTGACATTCTCCAATTATAATCGTATCACCTTTTGTTTATAATTAATTACCAGGATAATTTAATCCCATGCCAATATTCAAATTGATTTTTGCCATATGTATCAGTATTCTTCCGCTTAGCCTTTTGCGCGTGCTTGGTTATCGGTTACTTGGCTATCGAATCACAAAATCAAAAATTGGCTTCGGAACATTGATTCTTGTTGATAATTTTATTATCAATCAATCCAAAATTGGATGGTTTAATTTGTTTGTTGGACCAATGAATGTTACTCTTGATAAAAATGTTTCCATTGGGCATCAAAATAAATTTATTTGTGGGTATTGGGTTTTGCAAGAACAATATAAAAAATTTAATTACACTCGCACATTGCAAATTGAAGAATCCGCTTTAATTACCTCCCATCATTATTTTGATGTTGTCGGAACTTTTATTCTAGGCGAAAGGTCTTGGGTTGCTGGCGTTGATTCGCAATTTTGGACACATGGTGCAGGCACACAAAATCGCACCATAAAAATAGGAAATGATTGTTATATCGGCAGTGCGGTTCGTTTCGCCCCAAACACTTCCATCGGAAATAATTCATTGGTTGCATTAGGCAGTGTGGTTAGCAATCAATTTCAAGATGAAAATGTTTTAATCGGTGGCACGCCTGCACGAATTCTTAAAGAAAATTACAACTGGAAAATGGATGTTGACTAATGCCCACACAAGAAGAAATTTACAAAACCGAAGGCGACAAATATGAAGCCTTAATTGCCAGAGAAGATTATCAAGGAAATATTCTCAAAGCCTTGACTGAAATTGCTGATTTAGAAAATCGCCTCATCCTTGACTTGGGGGCTGGTACTGGACGATTAACCTGTTTACTCGCCCCAATCGTTTACTCAATTCACGCTTTCGATATATCAGAAGAAATGTTGCGAGTCTGTCGTGAAAAATTATCTAAAACCAACTTAACAAATTGGAAAATTGATGTTGCTGACCATCGTCAATTACCCATTAATGATAAGTCTGCCAATCTAGTTGTCTCTGGTTGGAGTGTGAGTTATTTAGCAGTGTGGAATAAAGATTCATGGCGAAGTGAATTAGAAAAATGGCTGGAGGAGATGAAAAGAGTCCTAACAGCAAACAGTTATATCGTCCTATTTGAATCGTTGGGGACAGGCAATGAGTCACCGATTAAGTTGGAACATCTTAAAGATTTTTATATCTGGCTTGATGAAGTTGGATTTCAAAATAAAATCATTCGCACCGATTACAAATTTGAATCGATTCAAGAAGCCGAAGAGTTATCCCGCTTTTTCTTTGGTGATGAATTGGGTGATAAAGTTGTGAAGAATAATTGGGTCATCTTGCCTGAATGTACTGGGGTGTGGTGGATTCAATTGTAGGGGCGAGATTACCTCGCCCTTACGGTAATTTTATTCTTGTATTTTGAATTTATTTTTAATTGCCATTACCAAACCAATTAAGATTAATACAATGCTGACTGCGGCGAATAACCATTTGATTGTGGTGAATACAAATAATGTCCATGCTAAGAAAACAGGTTTAGATGGGAAGATTGAAAGCAATGTAACAATGTTTAAGTTTTCTAGCATATCAAATACAAATGCAAAGACGGGAGCAACATTATATTTTCTCATGTTGCTATTGGATGCAAAACCACGTTTGAATAGCCATGAGATTAATAAACCGAATGCCAATGTGTAAATAATTGGGTAAGCAATATCTGCCGTGAGTTCGACATTGCGATAAAAAATGCGCGTTGATTCGCCATAACGTTCAATCATTTCAAATATTTTGTCTGGCGTAGCAAATACCATTACATCAAGTGGTTGTTCTAAGCCTGTGCCACTTTTCATTAACCCGCCCATAAGTGGCATGACGAAGCCTGCAAAGAACATATCTAATGCAACGAGAATAAGCACAACCCAACCATTTGCCCATTTGTAAAACTTTTCTGAAATATTGTTTAGCATAATGCCTCCGATGAATTTGAATAATGAGTGCGTCGCGCCTCACAATCTAGAATTGTCTTTTATTTACAAAGCGCGACGCACCTAATTTACAAAATAAACACACCACTTCAATTAGAGTGACGTGTTTTGTAAGGTACTTAAGTAAGGGAGTGATTACTAAAACTTGGGCGAGATGACCTCGCCCCTACAAACAATAATTATTTCATCAATGCTTCGCCACCTAAAAGCGCATCTTTCACACGAGATTTATGTTCGCTGTG
Source organism: Anaerolineales bacterium (assembly GCA_016789365.1). GTDB lineage: Bacteria > Chloroflexota > Anaerolineae > Anaerolineales > Villigracilaceae > Villigracilis. The sequence goes on along the minus strand of JAEURH010000044.1, from coordinate 5,347 downwards.
CATTTCCATTGATTCCATTTCATCTAAAGAAAAATATCCGAAAGCAGTGGTTTCGTTGCTTAAACTTAATTCGCCCTCAACAATTTCTGCTTCAAAACTTAATACCACCATAAAAACTTTTGTGCCATCGTTATAAATGACTAATTGGTCTGGGTTACTATATACACCGATTAATCGTTTGGCTTTTACTTTCAAACTCGTTTCTTCAAATACTTCACGCTCACATGCTTCTGCGGCTGATTCGCCTGCTTCCATTGCGCCACCAGGCAAGCACCAACGTCCGTTATCTGTTCTTTTCGTTAATAAAACTTTTTGGCGTGTTGAATTAAATATCACGGCGCAACAGCCAATGCGAATTTGACCTTGTTTGCCGAGGCGGTTTCCGAATAATACTTGTGACATTCCCTCACCCTAGCCCTCTCCCAATGGGAGAGGGAATTTACTTAATGAATGTTCCGTTTCGTAATTCACGAATCGTTTCTTCAATTTCTTCTTTGGTGTTCATGACGAAAGGTCCGTATGGAAATATGGGTTCTTTGAATGGCTCACCTGAGATTAACATGAATCGAACACCCGCTTCACTCTTGACTTCAATTTGGTCGCCGTCATTTTGAAATACAACCATGCTGACGGATTCTACTACTTGGTCTGCGAATTCACCTGTGCCATTGAATACATACGCCAAAGCCGTATGACTGCTCGGCACATTGACCATGAATCTAGAACCAGCACTCAACTCGACATCCATATAAAGAGGCGATGCGGCAATTTCAGTCACAGGTCCGCGGATGCCATCAATTTCTCCTGCAACGAGTCGAATCTTAACTCCATCTTTTTCAATAACAGGAATTATGCCTGCACTAATTTCTTGATAACGCGGTTGACTCATTTTTTGTGCGGAAGGAAGATTAACCCAAAGTTGAAAACCGAGATTGTTGCCATTGGCACTGCGTTGGGGCATTTCTTCATGCAAGATGCCACGACCGCTTGTCATCCATTGCACATCACCTTCGGCTATGGTGCCCATGTTGCCGAGACTGTCACGATGGCGGACAGTGCCTTCAAGCATGTAGGTGACGGTTTCTATGCCGCGATGCGGATGCGTTGGAAAACCTTTGATTGGACCTTCAATTGGATTGTTGAAAGCAAAATGGTCGAAGAGTAAGAACGGGTCAAATTTGTTGGTGATGTGCGGACCGAAAGAACGGCGGAGCAATACGCCCGCGCCTTCGATTACGAGATTGGGTTCAATGATGTGGGAAATGGTTCTGTTTGTCATGTGGTTTGGATGATGTGAGGCTTTGTTTAATTACAGGATAAGAATTAATTAAGCAGATTGAAGTTTTTAGAAATTTTTTGAAAGAAATTTGAGGCAGTTCTTGCAAGTATTGCAAAGAATAAGAATAGGTTTGCTAGAAACAACATTCCATATTGGTTATATATAAACCAACCATCGAAAAGATTGAATACAAATATACTAGAGAATGCAATTGACAAGATAGGGAGGAAGTAGAGAAGTTTGTTGAAGGTGCTAGATAGGTGATTTGTTGAAGAAAAGTAATAAAGAATTGCTATTTGGCAAAATGGCAAATAAATAAAATAATGGGGCCATGATGTTTTTAGAATGAATGGAGGAATTAGAAAGAGGGTGATGAGTGAGAGAGTAAGATTTTCAGGTGAATCGTTTTTTTGTAATAACCAAACAAGTGCAATGCAAGATAAGGCTAGTATATATCCAATAATAACAAGGGCTTGAGTTGTTGATTCGCTAGCAGGGCGATTGAAAATAATTTCAAACCATCTGCTTCCTACATGAGTAATGTACTGTGAGTTGACATCTCGCGCTATCCAGCCTGTGCTAGTAATGGCTTCATTGGTTGCCTTCTCAAATTGGAGCCAATTGCTTAAGCCGATTGTGGTTGCAGGTAGAAAAAAATAAAACATAAATGCAGATAGTCCAAACGATATGCTGGCACGAATATCGCGTTTTAGTATGAAATATATGGCGAAATAGGCAGGGTATAACTTAATAGATGTGGCAATTCCTAATAATATCGCAGCAAGAATCTTTTTGTCTTTTTTATACAATAGAAATGCAGATAATACACACACCATTATTAAAAGGCTTACTTGTCCCCACTTAAAGTTGTGAAGAACTGGAAAAGATGTTATGAGTAAGGCAAAATAAATAACGAGGCTTAAAGGAGATAATTTAAGCAAGCCACGAGCAGAAACGATGCCAAAAATTATTAAGCACGCAATTTGAATTGTTATCCACACTATCATAGCCACAGGAAGTGTCTGCACACTAATTGGGATAAGCAAGAGAGCAAAGAATGATGTATAGAAGTATCCTGAAACAGGAGTTGGGCTTTGAAGAATTTGTTTGCCCATTGGGTAATAATGCGCTATAAAATCTTGTAAAAAATTCTTGTTATGGTCTATTGCTAGAACAAAATTTTCAAGCGTGCGCCATTCAAACCAGTAATACGCGAAAATAAAAGATTGCGTTAAGACAAATATCCAAACCCAATGATTGCTATCTGTTTTTGTGTTTTGAGAATTCATTTTATAACTTCATCATCATCCCACCTTTGGGGCGAAGCGTGGCTTCGGGATTAAGCCCAATAGCAGAATCAGTTATCAGGTTAGGTTTGAAGCGTTGATAAATCATGGCTAAGGTCAATTGCATTTCCATCATCGCCAAATTATTTCCAATGCAAATGTGTGGACCTGCTCCAAATGGATAATAAATATCTTTATTGCGTGATGAGATATTTTCTGGTGTGAAGCGTTCGGGGTCAAAGGTTTCAGGGTCGTTCCAATATGTTGGGTCGTGATGGGTCACATAGGGCGTGATAAAAATTAACGTGCCAGCGGGGATTAAATAACCATCGAGTTCTTGGTCGGTGACGGCTTCACGCGCAAACAAATACGCGGGCGGATACAAACGCAGAACTTCATTGATAACTTGCGTTGTGTACGTTAACTTTGGTAAATCTTCAAGCGTGGGTGTGCGTTGATTTAATACTTGAGTAATTTCACCAATTAATTTTGACTCAACGTGTGGATTTTTTGCAATTAGATAAAATGCCCAAGTGAGTGCCATTGCCGAAGTTTCGTGACCTGCAAAAAAGATGGTGATGATTTCATCGCGCACTTGCGCATCCGACATGCCCAAGCCTGTTTCTGCATCTTTGGCATTTAGCAACATCCCCAGCAAATCGTCCTGTGGATTTTTCCTGCCCTCAGCAATTAGCGGGTAAACAATTTCATCTAACACTTTTGCGGCTTTGTTATATGCAATATGTTTTGGTAATGGAAATGAAAGCGGAAGTTGAATAAATTGTTGGCTCTTCCACAACATAAACGCCGATGCTAAACGAAACGCATCACCCAATGACTTGACTTGTGCATCTGTAATTTTTGCACTAAACATGGTTTTGATGATGATAGACAAAGTGAGATTCGTCATTTCATCTTCCATGTCAAACACTTGATGGGCTTGGCTGTATCTTTCCCAGGCCGTTAAATGTTTTTGAATAATATTCGTCATCGTCTCTGCTAGTGAACTTAATTTCTGACGATGAAAAGCAGGCTGCATAATGCGGCGTTGTTGTAACCAAAATTCACCATCACTTAATGGCAAGCCATTGCCTAATAGCACGCGCCCTGTCTCTACACTTCTGCCGCGAATGTAGTTGTGATGATTGCTCTGCAAAATGTGTTTTACGTATTCAGGCTTTGTGACGAGCATATACGTTTTATTGAGCAACTTGAATTGCACAATCCCGCCATGATTTTTTGTTAAATCCATAAACATGCCAAGCATGTCTTTGGTCATTTCGGGAATCATGCCGAGTATAGGTCTAGATTTTGGACTGGGGGCAGGTTTTAGAGAAGTAATGTCAAGGGTCATTTGCAAAATATTTTGTTACATGAATTTTTATCGCAATTGTATTACAGTAGATATAAGTAACAATTTTACTTTACAAATCTGTATTTTGTTTATAACCCAACAAGCGCAAGGCATTGGCAACCACCACCAATGTACTGCCTTCATGGAAGATAACGGCAACACCCATGCTAACAATTCCAGTCAATGAAGTGATGATGAGAATTGCAATCACACCGAGTGCAATGGTTAAGTTTTGTTTGATGATTTTACGTGTGGCTCGCCCCAAGCCGACAGCATAAGGTAATTTAGAAAGGTCATCGCCCATAAGAGCCACATCGGCGGTTTCAAGCGCAACATCTGTGCCTGCACCACCCATTGCAATGCCAACGGTTGCATTAGCCAAAGCAGGTGCATCGTTTACACCATCACCAACCATAGCAACTTGACCATGCTCTTTTACAAGTTGGCGAATAATTTTCAGTTTATCTTCGGGCATTAAATCTGCACGGAAATCGGTGAGACCAACCTTTGAAGAGATAGTAGATGCGGCGCGTTCATTATCACCAGTTAACATAATCGTGTGTTCTACATCCACCGCGTGAAGGGCTTTCATCGTTGATGCGGCTTGTTCACGAACAGTGTCTGCTAGTGCGATTAATCCGATGGGGGTTTTATCTACGGCAACCCACATCAAAGTTTTGCCAGTTTTTTGGAAGTCGCTTGCTTGTGCAATTGCGTCACTAGAAAGTTTCACATCTGATTCTTCCATTAATTTTTGATTACCAATGTAAACTGTTTTGCCATTGAAGATGGCGCGCAAACCACGCCCTGTCAGTGAGTCAACTTCGTCCATAACAGAAGCAGTTATCCCCTGAGTCTGAGCCGCACGTACAACCGCTTGCGCAAGAGGATGTGCAGAGCGTGATTCTGCGCCTGCCGCGATAGATAAAACATCCGCTTCTTTCTTGCCTGATGCTTGAAACGCCACTACATCAGTGACTTCAGGTTTGCCGTGAGTCAGCGTGCCAGTTTTGTCGAATGCAATGGCTTTGAGGCGACCAAGGTTTTCAAGGTGTGCGCCGCCTTTCACTAGCACACCGTTACGCGCGGCTTGTGCTACACCAGCAAGGATGGTAGCAGGTGTACCAAGTGCAACTGCACAAGGTGATGCCGCAACGAGCAAGGTCATTGCACGCAGAAATGAATCGCGGAATGGATACCCAAACAAAGGGGGCACAATAATAATTAACGCGGTGATGAGTAACACATTCGGGATAAATATGCGCTCAAATTTTTCCATTGTTTGTTGAGTGGGAGATTTCTCTTCATGTGCTTCTTCTACCATTTTCATTACACGTGCCAGCGTTGAATCTTTTGCAAGCCTTGTCACACTAACTTCTAGTGCGCCTTCACCATTGAGTGTGCCTGCAAAAACACTTTCACCAGCGG